>JAITHH010000140.1 GCA_031280065.1 Treponema sp.
GCGATATAAATGGCCGCATAGGTATAGCGCGGCCCGGAAACGCCGGATTTATCCGCGACATCGGCGTTCACCGTGGCAATGGCGTTCTCGCTGCGGTTCAGCTCCGGGGCGTTAAAGAAATAGCGATCCGGCTGCGGCGTAAAAGCCCCGTTCCCGTTGGAACGGGTCAAGGTGTAGGTTTGGCCGTCCATGGTCAAGGACGGGCGCGTACCCGGCGTCTGGATGAAGTTCAGCACAATGTTTTGCCCCAAAGCCGAAGTATTCAGGATGCGCTCAATATCAACCGACTCAAGCTCCAGCGTATAGTACTTCCGCCCGGAAAAAAGACTGCCCGTATTGGTTGAGTTCATCGTATCGGTCGTAACGGTATACGGTTCAATCGCCGAATAATCGCTGGCCAGCGCCGAATTGATAAGACTCCGGTCGCCGGCGGTGTTGATCTCGTTGGTCAAGGCCGCGTCGCTGATATAGATACGGTAATACAGGTTAAAATGGGTAAAATAGTAATACTCGGTGGTATTGAGGTTCGGCAGCCGCACCTCTGCGCGGGTGTTAAGCTCCATATGCACATCGCCTGAGGGCACGGGATACAGGAAAAGATAATCCTCGATCCCGCAGGACGCACAAAGCAGCGCCGCCGTCAGAACCGCGCAAACATACCGCATACCCCGGCGGCCCCCCCGCCGCTATGAATTCGAACCCGACAGGGTGAGTATCCGGCTGTTGGCCAGATTGGTCCAGACCGTTTCAGTCGGCCAGTTTTCGATGAGTTCGCGGTAGGCTTCGATGGCCTCGTCTTTCCGCTGGAGGGATTCCAGCAGCCGGCCTATGGCGAATTGCGCCCGCGCCGCAGCGGGAAATTCATCCCGGTATGCAAGACACTCCCGCAGATACCCGATGGCGGCGTCCGCATTGCCCCCCTCTTCCGCGGCAATTGCGGCGTTGTACAGAGCCGCCGACGCAAGATACGTTTTCGCCCCCTTCTTTGCCGCCGCAAGCCATGCCTGTTCAGCTTCGCCCCAGTTCTTCTGATCCCCCTGTATGGCCCCGATCAGCGCGGAAGCGCGGGAGCCGGCGTAGCCTGCGTTCCCGCCGGCAAAGGCGCCGAGTTCCTCCAGCAGGACGCGCACCTCCTCCGCCTTGGAACTCTCGTTAATATCAAAACGCAGCGCCTCGTAGCGTTCATTAAAGGCCTCTGCCCGGCTTATGGCCCGGCGTTCCAGGGCGCCGCGGACGCTCATGCCGATAACGCCGCCCCCCAGCAGCACGATCAGCGCGGCGGCGCCGGTTAGCAGCGGTTTCCGGTTCCGCTGGATGAAATCCGCCAGTATGTCGCTTATCAGCTTTTTTTCCTGTTTGTCATCATTCTTTACCATGATTCGTCTCCTTGGGATTTACGAGGTGGAATTCTCTTATCAGCAGGGACAGGTAGGTCCGCTGAATGTTCAGCGCTTTGGCCGCTTCGGTCTGCTTCCAGTTATGCTCTTCCAGCACCTGCTGGATAAAACGGCTCTTAAAGGCATTGACCGCCGCCTTCAGATTCCGCTCCCTTCCGGCTGGTTCCATGCGCTTCAAAAGCAGGTCCTCCGGCTCGATGAGGCCGCCCTTTCCTATCACACAGGCCCGTTCAACGCAGTTCTCCAGTTCCCGGACATTCCCCGGCCATGAGTGCAGGAGCATGGCTTCCCGCGCCGCGCCGGAAAAGCCCTCTATTTCCTTCCGCGCTTTTTCCGCGGAACGCTTGAGAAAGAAAGCCGCCAGCTCCATGATGTCCTCAGGCCGCTCCCGTAAGGGGGGAACTGTCAGGGGCAGCACATTCAGCCGGTAGTACAGGTCCTCGCGGAACCGGCCCTGCCCCGCCAGGGCCTCAATATCCCGGTTGGTAGCCGCCAGAATACGGACATTCACCGTAACCGGCTCATCGGACCCTACCCGCTCAAAGGTCTTCTGCTGGAGCGCCCGCAGGAGCTTCGCCTGGAGCGGCAGGGGCATATCCCCGATCTCATCCAGGAAGAGCGTACCCCCGTCAGCCAGCTCAAAGCGGCCCCGCCGGGACTTGACCGCGCTGGTAAAGGCCCCTTTCACGTGGCCGAAAAGCTCGCTTTCCAGAAGCCCCTCAGGCAGGGCGGCGCAATTCATCCGTACAAAGGGCCCGCCGGAGCGAGGACTGCGGAGGTGTATCTGCTCGGCGAACACCTCCTTCCCTGTCCCGCTCTCCCCGGTGATCAGCACTGATGAATCAGCCGCCGCAATCCGGTCGATCAGCGCCAGCTTTTCCAGCATAACCGGGCTTTTGGCTATCAGGGGCTTATAACCGCCCTGCTGAACCTCCTCCGGCGGCCCGTCCGGATCAGCGCTCCGGGAACTCTGGACGGCCAGCGCCGCCTGGTTCGCGGCAATTTCAAGCCGCTCCAGGTCCTCCGGGGAAAATTCCCCTTTTTTCTTCTTATTAAGTACCTCGATAACCCCGATGCAGACATCCCTGAGCCGAATAGGCGCGGCGATGATATTTCTTACCGTGTAGCCGAATTTCCGCGAGCCGGAACCGCGATGCCGCTCATCGTTTTCCGCGTCGTTGACAATAAGGGAGGCGTTATTCCGGACAACCCAGCCGGCAATCCCCTCCCCTACCTTGACCCTGCGCCCCGCAACCTTCGCTCCGCCGGAGGCCGCCTCAAAGGACAATTCATCCCCGTTCAGCAGGAGCAGGCTCGCCGCCTCCCCCTCGCAGAACTGCCCTGCAAGGTCAACGATACGGTCAAACACCGTCTGAATATCCCCATACGGCGAGGCAATCAGCGCGTTTATTTCCATGAGGGCGCGAAACATCCGGGCATCAATAGCTGACAGCATAAGGACAGTCTCCCGCAAACCGGTTAAGCAGTTCCTTCCCCTTCAGGGTTTTTGGACTTCAAGAAATCTCCCAGGGTAAAGGTAGAACCATCGGATTCCTCCGCCGCCATATACCGGGACAGCTCATCCCGCTGCACCTTCTTCTGATAATCCCGGATGGAAAAGGCGGCTTTTTGCTTGTCGCTTTGCAATTCCAGCACAACCGCCTTGATCGGATCCCCCACCTGGAATTTTTTCAGGGCTTCGTCCGGGCTCTGGTCGCGGTTTTCCGGGAGGTTCGATTTGTGAATCAGCCCCTCGATGCCGCCGGGAACCCGTACAAAGATACCAAAATCGGTAATCGAGGCCACCTCCCCCTCCACCAGCGAACCTGGCTTGTAGGCCGCGGCGAAACTCTGCCAGGGGTCTTCGGTAAGCTGCTTGATCCCCAGGCGGATGTTCCGCTCGTCCCGGTCAACGCCGATGACCATGACTTCGATCTCCTGGCCCGCGCTGAGTTCGCTGCCGGGGTGTTTAACCTTCTTGGTCCAGGAAATATCGTCCCCGTGGAGAAAGCCGTCGATGCCCTCCTCCAGTTCGATGAAGGCCCCCGCGTTGGTCAGTTTGGCCACCTTCCTCCGCAGCCGCGTACCCACCGGGTACTTCTCGCTGATATTGCTCCAGGGGTTGGCGGTTACCTGTTTGAGTCCCAGCGAGACCCGCCCAGCCTGGAGATCGTAGCCGAGGACCATACATTCCACTTCGTCGCCGATGGACAGCACCTCGGAGGGCTTTTGTATCTTCTTGATCCAGGAGAATTCGGAGATATGGGCCAGGCCCTCGATGCCCTCCTCCAGCTCGATAAACGCGCCGAATTCGGTGAGCTTGGTTACCTTGCCCTTGACGATGTCGTTGACGTGGTACTTATCCTCGAAGTGAACCCAGGGATCATCGGTAAAGTGCTTCAAGGACAGGTTGATCCGCCGCTCCTGGGGATCGATCTTGATCACCTTGAGCCTGATTTCCTGGCCCTTCTTCACAAAGTCCTTGGGACGGGTAACGTGGCCCCAGCTCATGTCGTTGATATGCAGGAGCCCGTCGAAACCCCCCAGGTCCACAAAGGCCCCGAAGGAGGTAAAACTCTTGACCACGCCGTCTATTTCAGTGCCCACTTCGACATGATCAAAGAAATCCGTCCGCTTCTGTTCGATTTCTTCCTCAAGGCGCTTTCGGCGGTTGACCACCACGTTCACCTTGCCGTCAGAGTAAAGCCGCTCCACGTAGAACTCGGCCTTGAGCCCCAGCAGCTTCTCCGGCTTATCCACCTTTTGGGCGTCCGCCTGGCTGATCGGCAGGAACGCGTGAACCCCCGTGCCGAGATTCACATCGTAGCCCCCTTTAACCTGCTTCTCGATGACGCCCTCGACCGCGCTGTGGTCCTGTGATGCCTGCCGGAGATTCTTCCAGAAGATTTTAACGTCCGCCTTCTGCTTGGACACGATCACCTCTCCATGCTTGTTTTCCTTGGAAACCAGGATAACTGACACGGGATCCCCCACCTTGGGAACATCCGCGAATTCCGACAGGGGAATCTTCCCCTCGGACTTATAGCCCACATCCACAAACACCTGATCGGGAGTAACCTGAATAACCGAGCCGCTGACAAGCTGCCCTTCTTCAAGCTGTTCCAGTGTTTTAAGATACTCTTCCTGCAACTGAGTCTGGATATTCCCGGCGGCGTTCGCGGATTGAACGCCTTCCGTTTCATCCATCGTATTAGTGTCCGATACCACTTCCCTCTGCCCCATGCTTGATCCTTCCATCTGTATTTTATCTCTCAATTTCTCATAAACTTGCGTTATGGTCAAGTCCGATGTATCGACATATTCCACTCCGGCCCCGATTCTTAAGCTCCCCTCTTCTTTATTCTGGTCTATCCGGTCCCGCGCTTCAATGGAACGGCGAATCTCCTCCAGACTGAGCCGGGATACCCCCTGCTCATAGCGCCGCCGGGCCCGCGCCTGCGCCGAAGCGTCCAGGTAGAAGCGGCGCTCGGCCTGGGGGAAGACCACCGTGGTCATATCCCGTCCCTCCGCCACCGCGTCAAGCCCCCCGGCTATGCGCCGGATATGCTCATTCACCAGATGACGGACGGGCGTAATGGCCGACAGGGACGCCACATGGCGGTCAACCGCGTCGCTATGAAGCTGCGCCTCCACGTTTTCCCCGTCCAGGTAAACTTCCCCGTTCCGGTATTCCAGCGCCGTCCGCCGGGCGTATTCCAGAACCCGCTCCGGATCGCCGGTATCCACGCCGGAACGCAGACAGTCCAAAGTTATGGCGCGGTAGAGATTCCCCGAGTTGATATAAGTGAATTTGAGCCCTTCGGCCAGCCGTTTGGCGATAGTGCTTTTACCTGACCCGGCGGGCCCGTCAATTGCGATAACCATTTACTCCCCTCCCCTTTCACGCCCTGGGCGTACGCCAAGATACCCTAACTCCGCTTCGCTCAAAGGGCGCGAGGTTCCTTCCGCAAGATTTCCCAAGCGGACCGGGCCGATCCGGGTCCGGCGGAGCTTGACCGCGTGGAGGTGAAAATACGAGAATACCCGGCGTATCTCCCGGTTCTTCCCCTCAATCAGCACCGCCCTGATAACCCTGCTCCCCAGCCGCTCAACCGCTTTGGCCCGGTAGTAAACCCCTTCAATAGAAATCCCCTCGCGGAATTGCTCCAAAACCCCGTCGGGAATACCCCCCGAAGCCTCCACCAGGTACTCCTTCTCCACCTCCGACCGGGGATGCCCCAGCCGGGCGGCAAAGTCCCCATCGTTGGTAAAGATGATAAGCCCCGACGACCGGTAATCCAGGCGGCCCACGTGGTACAGCCGCTCTCTGATGTCCGGGGGCAAGAGGTCCTGCGCCAAGGCCCTCCCCTGGGGATCAAAGGAGCTGCAAAGGTACTCGGGGGGCTTGTGCAGGGCCAGATAATGCCGCGCCGTCTCAAGCCGCACCGGACCCCCGGCCACCCGCACCTCGTCGTCCGCGCCGGCCCGCGCGCCCAGAACCCGGACTTCCTGCCCGTTGACCTGGACCCTGCCCTCCAGGATGAGTTTTTCCGCGGCCCGCCGGGAGGCCACCCCCGCGCGGGCCAGATAAACCTGGAGGCGCATCTCCCCCGGTATGGGCGCTTCCCGCTTAGTTTCCATCAAGCTCAAACCGGTCCTGCTCGCTTTCGTTTAATTTGGGGAGGTCCGCAATGCTTTCCAGGCGGAAAAACTTGAGGAATTCCCTGGTCGTGCCGTATTGAATCGGCTTTCCCGGCACGTCCTTCCTGCCGGTCTCCTTGATAAGCTCCCGTTCAGCGAGGAGCCGTATCATTGTATCGGCCTGCACACCCCGGATAGCCTCGATCTCGCTGCGGGTAATGGGCTGGGAATAGGCGATGATCGCCAGGGTTTCCATGGCCGCCTTGGAGAGTTTGGATTCGTTCTTCTTCCCGTACCGTTCCCGCAAGGCTTCCCAATACTCCTTCTTGGGGGAGAGCATCACCCCGCCGCCTATCCGGGAGATTTCCACCC
Organism: Treponema sp.; assembly: GCA_031280065.1. The sequence goes on from JAITHH010000140.1 coordinate 6,411, forward strand.
CGGAACTCTCCGCGGCGCAGCGCTCGTCCAGCACTTGCAGGGCCCCGGCGACCGCCTCCCTAGAAAGTCCGGAAATGCGGACCAGCGCGGCTTCGTCCAGGGGCTCCGGCTCCAGGTAGAGGATCGCTTCAATCAGGGCGCTCTCTTTGTCCACATCCATCTCCCGCAAACCTATACCCGGGACCGGATCATGATGTCCCCGAACATGCGGTTCTGGAAGATAACGATCATACGGTTCTTCACCGACTCCAGAATCGCCAGGAAAGCGCATACGATGTCCAGCAGTGAGCCGCTGCGGACCAAGAGGTCAGTAAAGGCGCACTCCCCCCGGTTTTCCAAGAGTTCCATGAGCAGGGACACCTTTTCATTGATCGAAACTTCCTCGTACAGATCGATGATCCGCTCCCCCGAAATGCCGGTGGTAAGGCTGGAAAAGGTCTTGAGGAGGTCCCAGACATCCACTTCTTCCCATAATTCTTCTTCTATAAAAGGCAAAGCCCGCTGGAGTTTCTGCCGCTCAATGACCCATTCGGCTTCTTTTTCCTTTTCTTCCATTAATTCAGAAAGTTTTTTGAATTTCTGGTACTCGATAAGTTTTTCCACCAGCTCCTGCCGGGGATCATCCGCCTCGTCGTCCAGAACCGGCGCCTGGACGGGCAGGAGCATCCGCGACTTGATATAGAGCAGTGTGGCCGCCAGGGAATAGAACTCGGTCAGGTCCTCCAAGTCGAACTCCGTGGCATAGGAAAGGTAGGCCAGGTACTGCTCGGTGATCTGGGCCACCGGTATATCGTAAATATTGACCTCGTTTTTCTTGATCAGAAACAGCAAGAGGTCCAAGGGCCCTTCAAATTCGCTCAATCTGAAGCTGCGGGCGGTACTAACGGCTGGGGCATCCATGTGCTGCTAGTATATCGAGCTTGCACGGGGGAGTACAAGGGGTGTTAAGCGATACCTCTTCAACAGAGCGCCTCCTTTTCGCAGGCCCCTTCCGGCGCGGTACGGGGCAGCGGAGCCATGCGGTAAGGAGGGGTCTGACGGATCCAGTCCCGGCGGTAGCCGATGTTGGCCAGCATTCCGTCATCCCGGTCCCGCCTCCTGGCATAGCGGAAGGGCGCACGGTAGAACCCCCGCTCTTCCCCGTCATCGCTGCCCTCCAGAATCCGTTCACAGAGTGAAACTGCCTCGCCGATTACCCGAGGGGGCAGGGCTTCGCCGTCGTGGCCGCCCCAGAGGGCGCTGAATTCCCCCTGCCGCTGATTCCAGCGCAGGAGCCCTTCCCGGTAAACCGGTATGCTTGTAGCGCCGTCCAGGTACAGGAGGGTGTTGGTGTTGCAGGCATCTCCTGAAAAAACGAGCCCCAGCGTCCGGTCCAGAAAGACCACGCTCCCCAGGCTGTGGCCGGGAACGCCGATCACCTCGATGATCCGGCCCCCCAGATCGAAGATATCGCCGTCGTAGATGGGGTAGGTTTTGAGAGCGCCGGGGGGCGTAAAGTCCCGCCATTGAACAAAGGAGGCCCCGCGGTTATGCCGCTCGATGTGCTCCTTCCGGTGTTCTACGGACGTATCGCGGTAGAGGTACCGGATATCATCGGGGTGTATGGAGCACAGGCCGAAGTCGAAGCAGCCGCCGGCGTGATCCGCATGACCGTGGGTCAGGGCGGGGTGGATGGGCATATCCGTCAATTCCCGGCAGAAGGCCCGCAGATTCCCCGCGCCGGTCAGGGTGTCGATGAGCAGGGCGTAGACATCTCCCTCCAGGAGGTAGGCGTTCTCACCGCAGGTTCCCCGGATCAGGGCAGTCCGGGGAGCAATCTGGCGGCTGGAAAAGAATTTCGATTCCATGGCTACTCCTTTACCGCGCCGATGGTGATACCCTTCACAAAGTACTTCTGAAAGAAAGGGTAGACCGCCAGTACCGGGACGACCCCCACGACGGCCATAGCCATGCGGACGGTGTTGCCTGGAATCCGGGCGATTTCCTTGGCCGCCGCCGCGCCCATGCTGGAATTCCGCTGGAGGAAACTGATGTTCTCCAGAATCCGGTTAAGGAGGTTTTGCAGGCTGAAAAGCTGAGGCTGGGTGATGTAGATAAGGCCGTTGTACCAGTCGTTCCAGTAGGCCACGCCGGTCATCAGGCCCAGGGTAGCCAGGATGGGGAGAGACAGGGGCAGCACGATACGGCAGAAGGTTCCGAATTCCCCCAGCCCGTCGATCCGGGCGGACTCAATGATCGCCTCCGGGATGTTGGCGGAAAAGAAGGTGCGGACCAGGATGATGTTGAAGCCGTTCATCAGGAGCCCCGGCACAATGAGCCCTGCCAGGGTGTTCTTGACGCGGAAAATCTGGGTATATACCAGGTAAGTCGGCACGAGCCCTCCGTTGAACAGCATGGTAAAGAACACGAAAAACGCGAAAAACTTGCGCAGGGGAAAGTCCCGCCGGGATAGGCTGTAGGCCAGGAGGCATGTAAGAACCATGCCGCAAAACGTCCCTATTGCGGTAACCAGCACGGATATTTTGATAGAATTGAAAATATAGTCCGCCTGGTCCAGAAGGTACTTGTACGCGCCCAAGCTCCACCGCTTCGGAAGGAAGGAATAGCCATAGCGCATGATCGTCTCCTCATCGGTGAAAGAGGAGATAACGAGCAGAGCGAAGGGAAGTACGATGGACAGGGCCACCAGGCAGAGGAAGAGATGGCACCATAACTGGAGCATCCGGGTTTGTTTATTCACCGTGCGCCTCCTTAAAATAGGGCGTTTTCCGGGTTGACTCTACGGACAACCAGGTTGGTCGTGAATACCAGGATAAAGCCTACCGCCGCCTGGTACAGACCCGCTGCGGCGGTCATGCCGATGTCCCCCAACACGATGAGGCCCCGGTACACATAGGTGTCAATCACGTTGGTTACGCTGAACAGGGGCCCTGAATTCATGGGCACCCGGTAAAAGAGGCCGAAGTCAGAGTAGAATATCCGCCCAATGGCCAGGAGTACCATCACCGAGATGACCGGCGTGATGTGGGGGATGGTGATGTTAAACACTTCCTGGAGCTTATTCGCGCCGTCAAGCTCCGCAGCCTCGTAGTAGCTGCGGTCTATGCCCACCACGGCGGAAAGGTAGATCACCGCGTAGAACCCAAAACCCTTCCAGAGGCTCACGATGTTCAGGATGAAGGGCCAGTATTTGGTCTCGGCGTACCAGTTGACGCTCCGCCCCCCGAACAGGGGGATCAAGGTTTTATCGATGAAGCCCTGGTCGGTGCTGAGGAATGAAAAGGCGAGGTAGGAAACGATGATCATCGAGATGAGGTAAGGCAGGAGGATGATCGTCTGGTACAGCCTGGCTGCGGCCTTATGCCGTATCTCATTGAGGATGATGGCCGCAGTAACCGCGAACACCGTGTGGATCACAATAAAACCCGCGTTGTAGAGGATCGTGTTCCGGGTGATGATAAAGGCGTCCTTGGTGCGGAACAAAAAACGGAAATTTTCAAAGCCGATGAATTTGCTGCCCCAAATGCCGCTCTGGAAATTATAGTTCTTGAATGCCACCGCAAGCCCTGCCATCGGAAGGTAGTTGTTGATGACAAAATACGCGAGGCCCGGCAGAGCCATGAGGAACAGCGGCCAACACCGTTTGATAGACTTTTTGAGCCCTTTTACATTCATTCTCCGGCCTCCCTTTCCTTAGCGTTTTCTCTGAGCGGCGGCCCAAGCGTCAAGCTGGCGCTGCTTTTCCGCGATGATCTCCCCGATCCCCGCGTCTTCCATCGCCTTGATGAACCGGGGCAGCGCGATATCCGGGTCCGCCACGCCGTATTCCAGACTCAGGCGGTATTCGCTCACCACATTGGTTACCGTAGCCACAGCGGTCTTTACCGGAGACGAATCGTACTCAAAGCCCATAGCCTTGGAGATCAGGGCGTTTTTGTTGAAGGCGTCAAGCTGTTCGTAGAGGTCCGGCGGGTTCCCTTCCCACACGTAGGACTTGAGCTGATCCCCGAATATCCAGCCCGCCGCCATGTCCCAGCCGGTATTGTCAAAGGTAACGCCAGCAGGGTAGGTGATCACGTTTCCGGAGCCCGGAACCTTCACATAGTGCCGGCCCTCGATGCCCCAATCGATAAGGTTGATAAAATCCGCGTCCGTGTAGAGCAGGCTGAGGGCATCGACGGCTTTCTGGGGATTTTTGCAGGTTACCGGCAGGGTCCACATCAGGCTTGTTACGGTTCTGGTGGTGGCGTAGGGGGAGATGAAGTCCTTCTGCACCAGGTCATAACGCATGGTCATGGAGTTTTCTCCCGCGTAACCGGGCTTCAGGTTGGCGCAGGAGGCGAACAGCGTACCTGCGCCGATCATGGCGTTGCCTCCGTCAGGGGTGGTAATGGCATCCTGGGGAATATAGCCCTTGAGATACCACTCCCGGATTTTACGGACATACCGGGCGTAGGCCGCGGCAGCGTAGAGATTCTCCACCTTGAGCGCCCCCTGGCCCCGGTTCATCAGCACCCCCAGATCGTCCCCCAGGGGATCCCGGTCGTGGAAAAGCTGGAACACGATGCCGTGCCAGTTGCCCTGGGGGAAGATCATGTACATATCCGGCTCCCCGGTCTTTACCGCAGCGAACATGCGATCGAGGTCTTCGATGGTGTTGAGGGAATCCGCATCGATGCGGTACTTCTCCACCAGGTCCTTCCGCATCACCAGGCCATAGCTACGGGCCATATCCCGCAGACTGGGCACACCGTAAGTATGGCTGTCCACTGTGGAGGCCCCCATGTAGACAGGCCCCACGGTATCGGCCAGGGCCTTACCCGCACCGCCGCTCAGGTACTGCTCCATGGGCAGGAGCTTTCCCTGACCGATAGCGGCGGCGTAATTTTCTCCCAGCACGGGCATGAGATCCAGCTTTTCCCCGCCGGATATCATCAGATTTACCTGCTGATCCCAGGCGGACCAGTCGATGGGCATGAGGGTAAGCTCCACCCCGGCCTTGACCCGGGCGATCTTGTTCAGTTCCTCCTGTACCAGGGCCATGTCGTCCAGCCGCGCTCCGGAGAAGAAGGCCATGGTGAGTTGGGTATACTGCTCCCCTCCTGTATTAGCTGTCCCTGAAGTCCTGGAACATCCGGTAAACAAGGCTAGGCCCAGGCCCAGCGCGCCCAAAAGGATTTTCTTCATGATTTCACTCCTTGATTTATAAAGCAATTTAATTATTAAATTTTTCTTTATATTTTATCAATAACTTTTATAAATAAATTTACTAATAATAAATAGATAAACCGCAGATTTGTACGCCCCTGACTCCCCTTCATACGCTGCGGGGGCTCCGCCCCCCGCGTCCATTCGCCTTAGAGCCTGTTCAAAATTCCAGATTTTGAACAGGCTCTAACGAAAGCTCAGGGAATTGAGGACAAAACGTCCGCGTTCCGCACGGATGGTAATGGCGCTCTCCTCGGCGGCGTGGAGGCTGAAAACCGCCGTCCCGTCCTCCGTTACCGCCGCCTTGCCCAGCGGCTTTCCATCCTGCTCCGCCGCCAGCATCCCCGCCTCCCCCGCAGTCAGGGAGAGATTCAGCTTCGCCCCCGCCGGGACCCGGTAAATCGAGTAAACGGCGAATTCACCGGCGCAAAGCTCCAGGCTGTAGATACCCCAGCGGGCCCAGCCGGTATTCTCCAAGGCATCACGCCCCGCTTCCACCCGTATGGCCATGCCGGTTCCCTGCTGGTAGAAAAACGAAGTCTCCTCCCGTACGCCGCTGAAGCTGACGCCCTTCCCCGGCAGAAGATCGAAATCAGCGCCCCGCAGCGTTACCGGGGGGCGGCGGAACAGGGCCGCGCTCACCTCCGGGTTCTCGCGGCAGTTCTCTAGCAGCATGTTGGAGAGGTATTCATCAAGCGAAGATTCCGCCGCCTGCTTGGACGGCTTTGGCCCGCCCGCGGTATAGGCCAGCAAAGCGTCCCAGCCTGCGGGCTTCTTCACCGAATAGGGCGAATTGGCGCACTCCATCTTCTTCCAGGGCCACACGTTGATCCCAATGCCGAGCTTGAAGGCCAGCGTATACATGGCCGCATACCACGGATTGTTGTTCTCCCCGGTCTCGCCCAGCCACAGGGGAACGCCGAGCTTGTCCCGGAGTTCTATAAAGGGAGTGTAGGCCGCCAGGTCCGGCGCGCAGCCGTAGCGGTGAAAATGGATAACCATGTTGTCATCGTACTTCTTCCAGAACACCGCCGGGTCCGCTGCCCAGTGATGCCCCTCTATCGAGAGGAGGTGTACCTGGTCTATCTCCCGGATGGCGGCAGCCGCCTCCTCATAAAACTGGGCCAGCTTGGGCAGCAGGTGATCCACGTTGGGGTAGTCGTACCGGACGGTCCGCAGGGGCTCGTTAAGGAGGTCGTACCCTCCCACGATCCAGCGCTCCCGGTAACGGCGGGCCAGTTCTTGCCACAGGGCGATGCCCTTATCCCAATAATCCTGGTCCATAAAGAGCCGGGGCAGGTTGTCCCGCGAATCGTCGATGTTGTCCCCGGTCTGTCCGCCTGGTGCGCCGTGGAGATCCAAGAAGGCGTAGACCCGGTACTCCTCGCACCAGGCAAGGCAGTCGTCCAGGAGGGTAAAGCCCTCTTCCCGGAAGCGTATCTCCCCCGGCTCGTCTTCCATAAAGAGCCGCCAGTTGAAGGGGATGCGCAGCGAGTTATAGCCCAGTTCCGCCATCCGCGCAATGTCATGCCGGGTAATGTAGTTCTTTCGGAACCGCTTCCAGAATTCGGCGGCGCAGGAAGAGCCGGTCAGGTCCCGCACCGTCTCCTCGATGTTCCGGGGCCGGTCAAAGCCGCGGTTGTCGTAAGCCATCCACATATAGCCTTCGCAGAGGAGCCAGTTTCCCAGCCCCCAGCCGGAGAGGAGGATTTCTTCCCCGCTGCCGTTGACGATGGCGTGTCCTTGGGCGCGGAGGAATCCGTTTACCCGTGTACGGTCTTGTTTTTCTAACATAAAACGCTCCTTTGCCGCGGGGGCGCCACGTAAATGCGCCCGCAGGGCGTTGACGGAGTATTGCGGCCCGGCGTAGCGCTCGCTATACCCCCGTACTAACACAGATGCGCGAAGGCTTTAGCCTGAGCGGTGCGCGGCCTATAGTAAAAGCCTCCTGCGGGGGTTCCACCCCCGCTCCCCCGCCGGGGTCTTGTAATTGGCCGCGAAAGCGGCCTACCTTGAGGCACCCCGGTCCCCCCCATTCGCCTTGCGCGGCTTTGGTAATGGGTGCGCGAGGGGCCATCGAACCTTTAGTTCGCGCCCCCCGGTCCCCCGATGGCTTGGCTGTGCGCCCCCGCGTTCTTATTCCGTATTCTTGGGCAGCCGGGGCGGCTCCGCCTTCAAATGATGCGCGACACATTCAACCAGCAATTCATGATCCAGGACATGATCAAGCCCCGACACCAGCGCCGCGCCGATAAGCCCCGCCCCCTTCACCCGGATAGGGAAACTGCCCCCGGTCGCCGCGTACTTCCGGGGATTCAGGCCCCGGTCTTCCAGTGAACGGCCCCGCTGCCGCAGCCGGAAAAAAGTCAGCAGACCGCTCTCATCGAACTCCGCCAGCGTCCTGAACTTCTTGGCTATCCACGCCTCGTTGTTCAGGGCCGCGCCCTCCGCGGCATACTGAAAAAGCGTAAGCCCGCTGGTAAGCCGGACGCTCACCGCGACCGGGTGCTCCTTGACCAGAATCTCTTTAACAAAAAGAGCGCCCAGCTTCCAGGCGTCCTGACGGGAAAAACGGGGAAACAGGAGCGCTTCTTCCTGGGCCTCCACAATCTTGATGTAATCTGAATCGTTCATGCGTAATCTCCTTGCCCATCAATATAGATAAAAACCGCTTCCATTGCTAGAATAGGACTTCAGTATAGAGGCGTCAGCGGGAGCAGCGTCTCCGCTTGAGCGCCAAAGGAGCAGCAGGATGAACAGGGAAGAACGGATCAAGGAGCTTATCTCCAAGATGACGCTGGAAGAAAAGGTCTCCCAGCTCAGTTACGACAGCCCCGCCATTGAACGGCTGGGAATTCCCGCGTATAACTGGTGGAATGAATGTCTCCACGG
>JAITHH010000026.1 GCA_031280065.1 Treponema sp.
TTTTGACGCCGGGCAGCCGGTGATTAAGAATCTGCCCTTAAGCCGGAAGTTCAAATCATATATAGGAATATCCGGGGCATACGGTAAGCTGAATAAGTTCCTGCGCGATTTTGAGTTTACCGATATAGACGGCGCGGATAAGCTCATTGATTGGGAAAATGCGCGGGTCATTACTGTCTGACGAGGCGATTCGAGTCCTGCGGGGGTTCTACCCCCACACCCCCGCCGGGGGGCCCAGGCCCCCCGGTCCCCCCGGTTAACAAGCCCTGCCCCGCGCCCCCTACGACGCTTTCTTTAAGGCGCGGGCGTTCATCAAAAGCATTTGCAGCCGGTTCTCTATGTTTGCGAAACTCACATCAGGATCATAATCCAGCGGCAAAATCTGAATGTCCGGGTAACGCTCCTTGATCTTCTTAATAACCCCCCGCCCGCAAATATGATTGGGCAGACAGCCGAAAGGCTGGAGTATGATAAAAGAACGCATCCCCTTGGAGGCATAGTGCAGAATATCCGCCGTGATCAAATACGATTCGCCTGAGCGGATCGAGTGGTGCATAATCGAGTCGCTGAGTTTGGCCGCTTCCGTAACCGGGAGAAACGGCTCATACAGAGGATGCTTCCGCGCTGCCTTCTGAATAACGGACGCCGCAAAAGTGATAAAGGCATCCCCGGCAAAAGCATAAACCGTGTCGTACAGCGAAGGCCGCACACGGAATTCTTTTATGACAGAAACCATGTTCCTGACAAAAAAATGCCTAAACGTATTGTGCATACTCGGCATAATTACTTCCATGCCGTTATTCTCCAGATAGCGCTCAATTTCAAAATTGCAGCCCGGATGGAACGTCAAAAGATATTCACCCTGGAGATATACCGGCTCCCGGAGCGCCGAACGGTCGCAGCGTATGGCGCGCATATCATCGAGGGCCCTTTTGTAGGCCCGGAACGAGGCGGGTATGCCCCCTTTCGCAACGGCCCGGGCTATCCGGTCAATCGCGTTTTCAGTAACGCGGTCGGTTTCGCCTTTTTCGGTTTCATAGGGCCGTATCTTGCGCCGCAGCGTTTCCAGCACATCCAGTTCCACCAGACTCCATACGGCGTTCATCATGATCCCCGGCCCGAATCTGAGCCCCGGGTGGAGATTCTTTAAGTCCCGGTAATCGGTGTCGAATACCGGCACCTGGGGAAAGCCCGCCTCGTCAAGGGCCTTGCGCGTGAGCATCATATAGTTGGTGAGTCGGCAGTCGCACTCCATCTTGCCCGTCCCCACCGCAGTCATATCGGGATCATAACGCCCGCTTTTGAGAACAGCGATGGCTTCGCCTATCACCATCTGCGCGGGAAAGCAGATGTCGTTGTGCACATATTTCTTGCCCATAGCCGCGGCCTCCTCGCCGCCCATGGGCAGCGGTTCAGCGCGGAACCCCTTTCGCAGGAGGCAGGCGGTGAGCACTTTGCAAAAACCCCGGGTTACGTTGGGAATCAAAAGAATTTTATGCCGGTCCTGCTTCATAAATTTGACCGGGTAGGGATCCTGCAGCGGCTTTGCGGGAGAACTCTTCTTCTTCCGGCGCAGCGTTACCGTCTCAATGAAAGACCGCGTCCTGATGCGCAGCGGACCGGCAATATCGCTTTCGTCCATCTTGAGGATGAGCGGCGACTTACCCGATATATCGTTCATAAGCCGGACGATCTCGTCGGTGTATAGCGCGTCATGTCCGCAGCCGAAACTGTAAATATCAACATATTCCAGCGCGGGATGTTCCGCCGCCATGATGGCCCCCGCAAGCAGCCGCGCATGATTGCTGTTGGTAATGTCCAGGCGCGTCTTGCGCAGGGGAACGCGGTCCACGCCCGCAAGCGCGTCCAGCGTCAGCACGGGAATCCCCGCGCCGGTAAAATACCGCGATAGATTGTGGCAGACCAATTCGTCGTACTGGTAATGCCGCCCCGCAATGACCACGGCGAAAGCGCCGCGCCGCTCAACATCGTCCAGTATCTTTTGACCGTGTTCCCGCACCGCCCGGTTGAACGCGGCCAGCGCCGCGTCCCCCTGCTTGATCGCGGCGCGGCACAGAGCTTCAGGAATGTTGAAGACCGAGCGCATGTACGCGCACAGTTGGTAATCGCGGTCTTGGGGGGTAAACCAGTGAAACAGCGGGTTATCAAAGGGCGTCCCGCTGCGGCCCGCCGGATCATCCGAAAAATTGATCACCAGCGGATAGCCCTTGAGCACCGGACAGGTATAGGTGCTGCTCTTCTCCGGGTTCTCGCTGGGCAGCCGGTTCAGTTGGGGCATGAAGATGCGGTCAACCTTGTGCGCGATGAGGTCCTGAATGTGCCCGTGGACCAGCTTCGCGGGGAAGCAGACCGTGTCCGAGGACACGTATTGCAGGCCCTTCTCGTACAGGGCCATGGAACTCCTGCGGGACACCAGGGGCTTGAAGCCCAGGGCGGCCCAAAACGTCTTCCAGAACGGCATGGTCCGCCAAAAATCCATGACCCGGGGAAGCCCGATGGTCATGTCCTTGAGCGGCAGGAGCGGACTCACCGGATAGTCCGCGAAAAGCAGCTCCTCCCGGACTTTGAGCATATCGGGAACCGCGTCCATCGCGGCGCTTATCCCCCGGACCGCTTCTTTCACCTGGGGGTCTTGGGGATCGCCGGTGAGTTCCCCCCGCTCGCAGCGGTTGCCCGTAACCCAGGTGAGGCCGGAGGCCGCTCCGCCGTAGGAAAAGCGCACGAGGGTGCGGTTGCAGTTATTTCCGCAGAACGGGCAGAGGAGATTCGCTTCCTGGGTATAGCTGAATGCCTCCAGCGCCTCAAAGCCGATGAAGCGCGATTTGTCCTTGCCGCCGTGGGGGGACGTGTAGCCGTGTTCGGCGATTTCCCGCTTGGTCAGCAGGGCGATGCCGATGGCGCCCATCTCGCCGGGGAAGGGGGCGCGGGTTACGTTCCGCCCCAGGTACTGCTCCAGCGCCCGCAAAACCGCGTCGTTCTTGAAGGTTCCCCCCTGCACCACCACCCCGTCCCCCAAGTGCGCGGGGTTCGAGACGCGCACCACCTTGGTAAACACGTTTTCGATGATGGACCGGCACAGGCCCGCCATGAGGTCGTCCGCCTGCTTGCCGTTTTTCTGTTCCGTGATGATCGTGCTGTTCATGAACACCGTGCAGCGGCTCCCCAGGCGGGCGGGGTTCTGGGCGCGGAAGGCGGCGCGGGCGATTCCGTCCACCGGAATATTGAGGGTCGCGGCGAAGTTTTCCAGGAAAGAGCCGCACCCGGAAGAGCAGGCTTCGTTGACGGTAATATTGGTAACAATATCGTTGGCAATGGTGATGGCCTTCATGTCCTGTCCGCCGATGTCGAGGATAAAGGCCGCGCCGGGCACGTACTTCTGGGCCGCCGCGGCGTGGGCAACGGTCTCGACGGTGTGGTAATCGGCGCCCAGGGCCTTATCGAACAGCAGTTCGCCATAGCCGGTCGTGCCCAGGGCGAGGACCTCCAGCCGGACGCCGGCGTCCGCGTACTTCCGGTACATATCCAGCAGCGCCCGCCGGATGACTTTCAAAGGTTCGCCGTGATTGGATGAATAGAAGCTGTCCACGACGTTTTCGTTCTCATCCAGGAGGATGAATTTACTCGTGGTGGACCCGGCGTCAATGCCGATATACACCGGCAGGGTCTGTCCGCGTTTGGCCTTGAGCGCGGCGGGGTCCCATCTGATGCGCTGGGGCGTGTGGCGGGCCTCAAACTCCTCCCGCTCGCCTTCCCCGTTGAAGAAACGCCGGCTGGTTTCGTTCTTTTCGCCGCCTGACACGATTTCGCGGTACATGGACAGGGAGGTCAGGGCCGCTTCCGGGCTGAACGGCTCCGGGAAGTCCCGGAACATTTCGTTCACCGAAAGGGCCGCGCCGTGGGCGATGATGATCTCCGGCTTTTCCGGCCTGATGATGTCCGCTTCGGCAAGGCCCAGCCGTTCGGCGAAGACGCGGATCAGCGTGGGGTTGAAGGTGAGGGGGCCGCCTTCAAAGATCACCGGCGGCTTGATTTCGAGTCCCTGGGCCAGGCCGCCGATGGTTTGTTTGGCGATGGCGTGGAAGGTTGAAAGGGCGATGTCCTCCCGCAGGCCGCCCTGGTTCAAGAGCGGCTGAATATCGGTCTTGGCGAACACGCCGCAGCGCCCGGAGATGTCGTAGACTTGGGTTCCCCGGGCGGCCAGGGCCTCGAATTCCTCAACGGGGATACGGAGGAGGCTGGCGACTTCGTCGATGAACGCGCCGGTGCCCCCTGCGCAGCTTCCGTTCATCCGCATATCTCCCGCCGCGAGCCTTCCGGCGGCGTTATCGTAGTAGAAAAAGGCGATTTTCGCGTCCTGGCCGCCCAGTTCGATGGCGGCGCGGGTATGGGGGTAGAAGGTTCGCACGGCCAGGGCGTTCGCCACGACTTCCTGGATATAGGGGGCGTGGATGACACTGGCGATGGCGCGTCCTCCGGACCCGCAGACGGCGGGCCGGAAGGTCTCGTTGGGAAACCGGGCAAAAATACCGGCAAGGAACTCGCGGACTTTCTCGCTTTGGCAGGCGTTATGCCGTTCATAGCGTGAAAACAGACATTCTTTTGTTTCAGGCTGAATCACCGCGGCTTTGACCGTTGTGGAGCCTACATCAATACCAATGTGCAGCATACAGTTGATTATACCCCGGCAATCATGGTGGGGCAAGCTGAACCGGGGGGACCGGGGGGCCTGGGCCCCCCGGCGGGGGCGCGGGGGCGGCGCCCCCGCCGCCGTGAGCGGCTATACCAGCGGCAGCAAATGTGCTAAACTTGCCTTAAACCATGGAAAGCTATAGTCAAACGGCCGATTTTAACGTTGACCGCCTGGGAGAGCTGGGTATTGATCCCGAAGACCTCAAGGATATACAGCGGGAAATCGATACAATTTCCCTGAATGATGCGGTCACTAACCTCCCTGAACTGCGCCCCAGTAAACACGGCTTCGTTTTTCCCTTGACGGTCAATATTCTGGTTGTCCTCATGGTCATAGCCGTGCTCGTAACGGTCTTCCTTATCTTCAACCGCGAACAGAACCAGATATTCCAAAACGGCGTCTCGCTGCAATCGGTGGAGGGCCGTATCCTTCAAGAACTGCGGAGCGCCGCCGCCGAGAACATCTCTTCCAAAGACAAGGAGATTCAAGACGTACGGAGTAAGCTCCTGGCCCTGGAACAGGAGCATCTAAGAACGATCAAGGGTCTGGAGGGTCCAGAACGGGAACGGGCGGAAGCGAACTACCTTCGGACTATGGAGGAATATCAGGGGCAGATCCGAACCCTCAGCCAGGAACGGCAGGGCATACAGGAGGAACTGCGCAGCAGAGAAACCCGGATTTTTCTGCAAGAGGAACAGCCGGCGGCGCAGGCGGCCCCGGATACCAATGACGAAGCCTACCAAGCGGCCCGGCGGGAATTGGAAGAACTGCGCAGAGCGATGGGAAACAAGGTTTCATTGGAAGACTATGTGGCGGCGCAAAAGAAAGCCGCTGAGTCCGCTGCCGCCTACGAAGCGCGTATTGCCGCGCTTGAGACGGAGCTGATCAGCGCCCGCCAGCTTCCAGCGAGTCCGGCGGGAAGGAATGAAGAAGAATACGCTGCGGCAACGGCGGCGCTGCAGCAGGAACATGCTGCGGCAATGACCGCCTTACGGCAGGAACACGCAACGGCAATAACCGCGCTGCGGCAGGATCACACCGCGGAAACGGCGTCGCTGCGGCGGGAACATACTGCGGCAACAACGGCAATGACGGCGTTACGGCAGGAACATACCAGGGCAATGACCGCGTTACAGCGGGATCACGCCGCTGAACTTACGGCGCGGCAGGAGCGGATCAGGACGCTGGAAGGCCGCATCGCCGGGAATGAGCGTACTATCAGGGAACTCAACAGCGCCATTGCCGGATTGAAAGACAGCGGCACGGAGCCCCAGTCCGGGGAAATAGCCGCCCTCAGCAGCCGCATTGAAGAGATGGAAACGGCCAACGCCGCATTAAGCCGCCAGCGGGATGAATTGCAGGCGGCCTACGATGGTATAGCGGCTCAAGCGGGAAATCAGCGCGGCTCCGCTTCAGCCTACCAGTCGCTGCTGTCCGCCTACCAGCTCTACGACGCTTCGGCGGGAGGGATGACGGAACTGCGGAATTTTCTGAACGGGGACGCAACCGTCAAGAGCTTTCCCCGCTTACTGGAGAGAATCATCCGTATTACCGAGGAAGACCAGGCGGCTGGGTACCGCGAGGGGGTAAAGAACGCCATCAACATTATCGAAGTGGCCCTGCGGCTCAATGATAACGAAACCCGCCGGCGCTACCTTATAGCCATGAAAACCCGCTA
>JAITHH010000260.1 GCA_031280065.1 Treponema sp.
GGCGTGGTGGAAAGCAATGCCGATACAAAACTTTCCGCTGTTGTGGAGGGCGGGGAATTGCTGGCCCTTGGCAGCGCGAACCCCCGGACAGCAGAGAGTTACCTGAGCGGCAGTTTTACCGCCTATTACGGCAGGGCCCAGGCGGTGGTCCGCGCGGGGCGGCCCGGTACGCTGACTATTACGGTTCGCGGGGAAGGTCTCGCGGATGCTCTGGCGCGGATCGCCGTGATACGCTGACCAGTGTACGGAGGCTCCGTCCCCGGCCCCCCCGCACGGCTTCTTGCAACCAAACCCCGCGTTTTGTGTCCTACTTTTCAGGAGATACGTGATGCAAAACGGATATACACCGTGGGCTTTTTTGGATGCGTACCGGGGGAAGGTTTTTTCAGGGGAATGGCCTACCCTGCCGGAAATGTTCAGGATCACCGTTTCCCGCTACGGAGAGCGGTCCTGTTTCACCATTTATGAGCCGGACCGGATCAGTATGAACTACCGGGAGGCGCTGCGGCGGATCGAGGCGGCGGCCCGGTGGCTCCACAGCAGGGGAATCCGCCGGGATGACAAGGTGGCCGTAACGGGGAAGAACGCCCCTGAATGGAGCGTGGCCTACCTGGGAATCCTCTTTGCCGGGGCCATCGTGGTTCCCATCGATCAGCAGCTTAAAAACGAGGAGACCGAGCTTCTCATCAAGACCGCCGGGGCCCGGATACTCTTTGTAGACGAAGAGAAGCATGACCGCTTCGTCCAGAACCCCGGAAACCTGGAGGCGGTGATCTCCCTCAAGAAGGGCCTGGGGACCTATCTCTTCGATCTGGACGGGCCCGACGCGGAGATTGAGGAAGCCGGGGAGACAGACCTCGCGGCGATACTCTTCACCTCCGGTACCATGGGAAACCCCAAGGGAGTCATGCTGACCCACCGGAACTTCGTTGCCGACTGTTATCTGGCCCAGGGTACGCCCCTGGATGTCTACCACACCGACGTGTTCTACGCGATTCTCCCCCTGCATCACGCCTATACCATGCTGGCGGTGTTCATCGAAGCCATCTCGGTCGGGGCGGAACTCGTGTTCGGCAAACGTATGGTAACCAAAACGATCCTGCGGGACCTCAAAGAAGCCCAGATCACCATGCTTTTGGGGGTGCCCATGCTCTTCAACAAGGTCCTCGCGGGCATTGTCCGGGGCCTCAAGGAGAAGGGCCCCATCGTGTACGGCCTTATCTCGGCGCTCATGGGCGTTTCCGGGCTCATCAAGAAGCTCTGTAAGGTGAATCCCGGTAAGAAGATGTTCCGCTTCATCCTGGACAAGGCCAGCTTGAGTTCGGTGCGTATCTGTATTTGCGGCGGCGGCCCGCTCGCGCCCAGCGTGTTCAGGAAGTACAACCAGCTCGGCATAGACTTTGTGCAGGGCTACGGCCTCACGGAGACCTCGCCGATCATCACGATCAACCCCATCCAGCGCTACAAGGAAACCAGCGTAGGCAAAATCTGTCCCCAGGTGGATATGAAGATACTCCAGCCCGATGAGCGGGGGATCGGGGAAGTTGCGGTCAAAGGCCCGATGGTGATGAAAGGCTACTTCAACATGAGCGAAGAGACCGCCTCGGCCTTTACCCCCGACGGCTACCTCAAGACCGGCGACCTGGGCTACATGGACGACGAGAATTACCTCTACCTGACCGGGCGGGCCAAGAACATGATCGTTACCGGCGGGGGTAAGAACGTCTATCCCGAGGAGATCGAGAACGAATTTCAGCTTTTTGAGGAGATCGATCAGATACTGATCCGGGGTTTTGTGCTGGACAAGAAGATGAAGAGCGAGGGCATCGAAGCGCTGATCTACCCCAATCCAGAGTTCAAGGACGAGGCCGGGCAGCCGCCCTCCAAAGAGGATACCCGCAAGCGGATTGAGGAAATCGTGGACGAGGTAAACCGGCGGCTGCTCCCGTATCAGCGGATCGAGCGGATCGTCATCCGGGATGAGCCTATGGAGATGACCACCACCAAGAAGATCAAGCGCGAGGCCCTGTCAGCGTAGGCTTGGCGAACAGCGGGTATGGGAGCAAAACAATACAGGACAGCGGGGGGCCGGAGGGCGAAACATGAAGCGTTTTGCCCCCGTGCGCTAAAGGGCGGGGACCGGAACGCCCAGACCCCCGGCGGCGGCCTTGATGGTTTCCCATACCCCCCGTGGCAGGGGAACCCCCAGGGCATCGCAGGCTTCCTCCGCCTCCCGGCCCTTGAGCCCCGCATAGTAGACCCGCTGGGCCCCTTCCGCGGGCTTGAGCGCGGCCAGTTCCCCCAGCATACGGCTCATGTCCCGCTTGAAGTCCTCCGGTTCCCGGAACAGGTCGATGCGCAGGGCCATGAAGAAGTGGCAGACCCTGGCGGAAGTGATGGCCGAATCCCTGACTTCCCTGCCGAAGGTTCCCCCGGAACAGAGGGCCGTCAAGATGTCCACCATGACTGCCAGGCCGTAGCCCTTGTAGCCTCCCTGGGCGGCCCCTTCGCCCCCCAGGGGGAGGAGGCCCCCGCCGCGCAGGTAGAGCATATCCTCCAGCAGGGAGACCGGATCACCGGTGGCCCTGCCGTCCGTACCCACGGCCCAGCCGGGGGGAATCCTGGTTCCCTCCCGCTCGCAGATTTCCACGGCGCCGCGGGTTACGATGGTGGTGGCCATGTCCAGGCTGAAGAGGTCCCTGCCCAGGCCGGGCGCGGCAAAGGCGATGGGGTTGGTTCCGAACATCGCTTCCCGGGCAAAGGTGGGCACCCCCAGGGCTGCGGTGTTGGTCATGGCGATGCCGATCATGTCCTGCCGGGCGGCCATCTCCGTGTAAAAACCCGCGATGCCGAAGTGGTTGGAGTTGCGGATGCTGCAAACGCCCACGCCGTGTTCCCGGGCCATGGCAATGACCCGCTCCATGGAACGCCTGCTCAGGCCCGGTCCCATGCCGCCTTCGGCATCCAGAACCAGGGATATGGGGGTCTCCCGCAGCACCGTGGGTGCCGCGCCGCCCTTGATGAGCCCCGCCTTGATCCCCTCGGCGTAGCGGTTGATCCGGGCAACGCCGTGGCTGGGGATGCCCCGCGCGTCGGCGGCAACGAGAATTCGGGCGGAATCCCAGGCTTCATCCGGGGGAACCCCCAAGGCATGGAAAATACCGGCGATAAGCTGTTCAAGGTCCCCTCGTGGTATACGGATCATAGGCGCTCCCTGGTGTTCGTCATAGTATCCATATACTTACCAGAGATAGGCCCATCGTGGCAAGAAACGGTTATTGACATTTCGTTGAAATGGAGTAGGATGATATTAAGAATGACAAAAATATGATTTTTGTCATGGAAGGTGTGTTATGGCAATTGAGATTATCGCCACTGGAAGGGCGGTCCCGCGCAAGCGGGTCAGCAATGATGATCTAGCCCAGCGGCTTGATACCAGCGACGAGTGGATCCGTTCCCACACGGGGATCGGGGCCCGGTATGTGGCGGATGAAGAAACCGCTTCCAGCGATTTGGCCCTCGAAGCGGGGAGGCAGGCCCTCTCCCTCGCCGTCGAGCGGGGGCTTGTGGAGGAAAAGACCCCGGAAGACCTCGCCCAAACCCTGGACATGGTGATCCTGGGAACTTCGACGCAGGATTTTCACGGGACCCCCTCCACGGCCTGCATCGTGCAGGACAAGCTGGGGGCAAAGAACGCCGGGGCCTTTGATGTAAGCGCGGCGTGTACGAGCTTTATCTACGGACTGGAAAGCGCCGCAGGCCTCCTGGCGATAAATCCCTCCCGGAAGCGGGCCCTGGTGATCGGCGCGGAAGTTCTGTCCAAGATTGTAGACTGGAACGACCGGAGTTTCTGCATTCTCTTTGGGGACGGCGCGGGGGCGGTGTTAATGGAAAAGACCGGCACTCCGGCGGCAGGGCCGGGCAGCCGGGGCCTCCTGCGGACGATACTCGGTTCAGATGGCTCCGGAGCGGAGAGCCTCATTGTGCGGCGGGGCGGCGGCAGAGAACCCTGCCGGAGCGGGGAAGTCCTGGATAAGCCCCCCTGTATAGAGATGGACGGACGGGCGGTGTATACCTTCGCGGTCAAAGCGGTGACTGACACCATTGAGCGGCTGCTGGCCGAGGAGGGGATCGGCGTGGAGAATCTGGCCTGGATCGTGCCCCATCAGGCCAACGCCCGGATCGTGCAGGCCGCGGGGAAGCGCCTGGGCATCCCGGAGGAGAAATTCTTTATGAACATCGAGGAATACGCCAACACGTCGGCGGCTTCTATTCCCATCGCCCTGGATGAACTCAACCGGGCCGGGCGGCTCAGGCGGGGGGATATGATTATGACCGTCGGCTTTGGCGGCGGACTCACCTTTGGAGGAAACCTTATTATATGGTAGACAAGAACACAAAGACGGCGTTTCTGTTCCCCGGACAGGGGGCGCAATACCAGGGCATGGGCCTGGATCTCACCGGCGCGCCGGAGGCGGCGCGGCTCTTTGAGCTGGCGTCGGATGTGATGGACCGGGACATGCGGGCCCTCCTTGCCGGGGCGGACGCGGAGACCCTCAAGCGCACGGATATTTCCCAGCCCGCGATTACCCTGGTGAATTTGGCTGCTGCGGCCTTTTTGGAGAGCCGGGGCCTCAAGCCTGCCGCCGTTGCGGGTTTCAGCCTGGGAGAGTACGCGGCGCTGGCTGTTGCGGGGGTTCTCTCCATGGAGGACTGCCTGACCCTGGTCCGTGAGCGGGGGAAGGCCATGCAGGCGGTGTCGGATCGCATCGGGCAGGGGGATGCGGCCCCTGGAATGGCCGCAGTGGTGGGTCTCGCGCCGGAGCGGGTGGAGGAACTCATCGCCCAATGGAAGGGCGAGGGACTTGAGGGGCTCTACGGGGCGAACTTCAACTCCCCTAAACAGGTGGTGGTTTCGGGAACTGCCGAAGCCCTGGCCGCCGGGGAGGCGCGGTTCAAGGAAGCCGGGGCCCGGCGGGTGATCCGGCTCCAGGTGGCGGGCCCCTTTCATTCGCCCCTGATGGAAGCGGCGGCGGCGGCTTTTGCCCCGGCGCTGGAAGCGGTTCAGTTTAATGACCCGGTCATTCCCTTCTATTCCAATGTTTCAGGCGCGTTGCCGGCTGACGGGGCTGAGGCCAAGCGGCTGGCCCTGCGGCAGATCACCGAGCCTGTGCGCTGGACTGCTGAGGAGGCGGCTCTTGCCGCTCGCGGCGGCCTGGAAGCGCTGTTGGAGGCGGGCCCCGGCAAGGTATTGCAGGGCCTCTGGAAAGATTCGGGGAGCAGTCTTCCAATATACCCCGCAGGGACCCTCAAAGACATAGAAGCCCTATAAAAGGCGGATGGGGGGAC
>JAITHH010000049.1 GCA_031280065.1 Treponema sp.
GAGATGGCGCCCATGCCCGAAGCAAAGGCGAGGCCGTACTTCCCATGTTCCGTCAGGGCGATGGTCCGTTCCAGTTCGGTTCTGGTGGGGTTGATCCCGCGGGAGTAGTCATAGCCGGTCGATTCCCCCAGGCCCGGATGCCGGAAAGTGGCATTCTGATAAATGGGGGTACTGATTGCCCCGGTGAGGGGATCGAAGCGGGTCGCCCCGTGAACCATCACGGTGGCCGCCTGGTAGGACGCCGCCGCCTTTTTGATATGGCAAGCCTCATCGCTGGAATCTGCGGTCATATTTTTCCCCTCATCTGGATGGAATATCCTAGGTGAATAATAGGATATGCGCCGGCTTTTATCAAGCGGCATCCTTTTCATCCGCGTAATCCGCGATTCCTCTGGTAACTGTTCTTTTTACCGCAGAAAACGCGGAAACCTCAACGGGCTTACACCAGCAGTGCGGCGGCAATGAGCAGCGCCCCCGTAAAACAGGCAAGCGCGTCCCCGCCCGTAAAAGCGTAGCGCTTGCAGCCCGAATAACGGGTCCGCAGATTAAACCCCCGCAGTTCAGCGGAAATCGCGCCCCCCTCGATTCTCCGTACCGACGAAATAAGCAGAGGTACGCACAGGGGAAGCAGCAGCTTTACCTTCTTAAAGAAATTCCGCGTGTCGAACTCCACCCCCCGGGCAATCTGGGCTTCTATAATACCCGCCATCTCCTGGGCAAAGAGGGGGATAAAACGCATGGCCGTGGTAAGCACAAAGGCGTATTTGTACGGAATCCCCGCATTGCGAACCAGCACATTGGCAATATCGTTCATCCGTGTAACCGAAAACAGCAGCGCCAGGGGCATGGCCGCCGCCAGAAGCCGGAGCACGAAGAGCAGGGAAAAGAGCAGCCCCCGGTCGGTGATGACGATTCCCAGCGGCAGAGTGAGCAGCGCCCGTCCGTCCCGCACAAACAGCGCCTGTACCGCAAAGAGGAACAGCGAGAATTTCCCCAGAGAGAGGAGAATCCGCAGCCCCCGGCCCGCAACCCCCGCCAGCGCGTCCAGCCCCAGAGTGATGAGAAGGACAGACAGCGGCAGCAGGGGATTCTCCGTGATAAAACAAACCGCGCAGAATACAAACGAGAGAACCAGCTTGGTCAGGGGATGGAGGCGGTGGAGCGCTGAATTCCCCGGCGCATAGTCTAACAGCCCGGTCATGGCCGGCCTCCCCCGGCCGGGGACGCGCCCCGGAGCGCCTGTACCCGGTCTGCCATTTCGTCCACGGTGAATACCGCCTCAAAGCCGCTTCCCAGACTCATTGCCAGAGCGGGAATCTGGGCCGGCAAGAGCGATGCCTGGTCAAGGAGCGCCTTGTCTTTCATGATCCGGCGGACCGGCCCGTCGCCAATGATCCGGCCCCGGTTGAGGACCACAGCCCGCTGAGCAAAGTCCATCACCACCTCCATATCGTGGGAGATCATCAGAATGGCCGTTCCTTCCTGGTGGAGCCGGGAGATGATCCCCATGATCGTAACGCATTCCCGGTAGTCCAGGCCCGTCGTCGGCTCGTCCAGGATCAGAACCGGCGGTTTGCGGGCCAAGACCGAGGCCAGCGCCGTCTGCTGCCGCTCGCCCCGGCTCAAACTGAACGGATCCCGCGCCCCATCCAAGCCGAACAGGTCAAGCATCTCATCACAGCGGCGCTCCCGTTCAGCCGGATCGTCCACCGCATACTCAAGGCCGAAGCAAATTTCCCCCCGGACGGTATTCTGGCATATCTGCCGGTCGGGATTCTGGAAGAGAAAGCCGGTGTCCCGGGACAGAACGCTGGTCTTGATCGCGGCGGCGTCCCGGCCCCGCACCAGCACCCGCCCGGAGGAGGGTTTGAGGAGACCGTTGCAGAGCCGGCAGAGGGTGGACTTCCCCGCCCCGTTCTCCCCCAAGAGGGCGGTGAATTCACCCGCATTCAGGCGGAAGGACGCTTCATGGATGACCGTCTCCGGGCCGTAGCCGAAACTCACCCGTTCAAACTCGATCATGGTTTCAGTACCCGCGGCGGTCATGACGAATCACCTCCTCCATCATGATCCGGGCCTGATCCAGATTCACCGGCAGAGTGCCGTCCGCACGGCTGTACAGGCCCGCTTGGTTCAGCCGCCGGGCCAGGGCGCTCACACGGGGGATATTCACCCCGGCGGCCTCCAGAACTTCACCGTGACTGAGGACTTCCCCTACGGTCCCGGAAAGAATCAGGCGTCCCCGGTCCATTACCGCCAGACGCTTGGCGAATTCGCACAGGAGCATGATCTTCTGCTCCACGATGACGATGGTAACGCCCCGCGTTTCGTTGAGTTCCCGCAGGTACTCGAAGACGCGCCTGCTTGACTGGGGGTCGAGTTCGCCGGTGGGCTCGTCCAGCACGATGATGCGGGGCCGCAGGGCGCTGATCGCGGCAATGGCGGTCTTCTGCTTCTGTCCGCCGGAGAGGGAGCTGATTTCCCGGAAGCGCAGTTCCCCGATTCCCGCCGCGTCCAGGGCTTCCGTTATCCGCGCCTCGATTTCTTCATGGGGTACGCCGAAGTTCTCCAGGCCGAAGAGGATTTCGTCTTCCACCACGGACGCGGTCATCTGGCCGTCGATGTCCTGGAACACCGAGCCGGCGTGCCGGGAGATGGCCTCCGGGCCGGCGTCTACCGTATCCAGGCCGTTGACCAGCACGGAGCCGTAGAAATCGCCGGGGTAATGGTGGGGCGCAACGCCGTTGATGGCGTAGGTGAGGGTGGACTTGCCCGCGCCGCTGGACCCGATGATCCCCAGGAAGTCCCCTCCGGCAATGTCCAGCGAGACGCCGGAGAGGGCTTTGCGGGCGCTTCCCCGGTACTGGAAGCTCAAATCATTGATGACAATCACGGCGTCCGGTTCAGCGTTTGAGGGCGATTTTGAGGGGGACATAGAGGGTCTGCACGATCACGGCGTTGATGCAGGCGGTTCCGAAGATGATGGACATGAATATCGCCAGGGGGGTGGGCGTAATGTCCGCGCCGCTGTAGTACAGGAGGTACATAACGCCTATGAAGGTGAAGCCGCTGACGAGAGTGCTGAGGAAGGCGGAGACGATGTTCTTGACGGGTATCCTGCCGGTTTCCAGGGGTATGCGGGAGAGGAGGCACATGGCCAGGGCGCCTGAGAGTTCGCTGGCGAAGTTGATGTAGGGCTGGCCGGGGAAGAACTGGCATATTGCGCCGGACAGGATGCCGATGATAGCGGCCTCGCCCAGGCGCGGTTTGGTGAGAATGATGATGAGGCAGTACATGGCGATGATGAAGTTGGGTTTCATCCCGAAGTTGATGATCTGGCCGGCGAAGAACTTGAGAACGGCTCCGGCGGCCAGCAGTATACCGATCAAGAGCACGTCTGTAACGCCCAGGCCCTTTTTGGCGCCGGGCGCGATGACTCTTTTTTCCATAGCAGGCTCCTTATTCACAAAGTGTTTCTATGTATAAGAACACTAGCGCGGAAGGTTCTTGAATGTCAAGGGCGGCTGGTAAACCAGGGGGTTCGTAACCCCCGGCGGGGGCAAGTTGAGGGCCGCAGGGGAACCGCAGATTACGCGGATGAAAAAGATACCGCAGATGGAGAGAAACAGCATCAGCGTTTCCCTCGCCATCGCCGTTGGAATAGAGGGCATATTCTTCGGGCCGCGCATTCGTTTCTTCCCCTTCACCCTCGGATTCGGCGCCGCTTTTCTGGCCCATGCCTGCGGCTCCCTTCAAAAAATAACAGCAAAATCTAAAAAACAATCGGCTCCTCCGCTGTATACTAAGCCTTTTTACCGTTTATAATAGGCTGTCAACGTATGTTGACGCATTTAATTTTTAAGACTTTCTAAAATTTGGAGGAAAGTTATGAAACCAAGGATCATGCTGACGCTCGCTTGTCTCATGATAATCGCCCTCTCCGGCTGTAACAAAGCTCAGTCTGGGGGAGGAGGGGGCCCTGTAAAACAGTCCATTACCTTCTCCGGCTACCCCATGGATGCCAAGGACCAGACCCTGAGCTGGTTTGTGGCAGGGGGTTTTACCCCGAACGCCGCCTATGCGGACGCTTCTCAGTCCCCCTTCCACCGGGACTTGCAGGAAATGCTGGGGGTAAAAATCAATTGGCAGTTCCCCACAACGGGAACCGATTCCGCCCAGGCGTTTAACCTCTTGCTGGCCAGCGGCAAGCTGCCGGACCTCATCTACAACAACATCATGCAGACTGCGGAACAGTTCATTGACGAGGGGACCATCCGGGACCTGTCGGCGCGCATAGAAACCTGGTCGCCGAACTACTGGAAGTGGATACACACCAACCCCGTCTACGATCAGACATTGAAAACCGATACAGGCAAATACTACGGCTACGGCTTCTTCCGGGAAGACGGCGGCTGGAACGATACCTACCTGGGCCCGGTGGTCAACAAGGCCTGGCTGGATGAATGCGGCCTCCCCATGCCCCAAACCATTGACGACTGGGATAAGACCATCCGCACCTTCAAACAGCGTTACGGCGCGGCGCTGAGTTTCGCCTGGTCCCGGGTTATCGACTATGGGACCTTCCTCTCCGGGGCCTTCGGCGCGTACAGCTTCGCGGACTACCGGCTCTTTGTGGACAAAAGCGGCAAGATTCAACTGGCCAACATTCAGAACGAATACCGGAACCAACTGGTTAAAACAAACGAATGGTGGCGGGACGGCCTTATCGATCAGGATATGCTTTCCGTGAACGATACCATGGCCCGGTCCAACGCCCTCAACAAGAAGATGGGGATTTCCTATACCTCCATGGGACAGCTTTCCAGTTGGGTCACTGACGCCAAGAACGCCAACAACGGGACCGGCTGGGTTGGCCTCGGGTATCCCAAGGGCGCGGACGGGACCCTGGCCATGGTGCCCGGCAGTTATGGCATCGGGAACTGGGTCTCGGTCATCACCAC
>JAITHH010000050.1 GCA_031280065.1 Treponema sp.
GCGGTAGACCTCATCATCAAGACCCTCACCGGCAAAGAGTACGGCGTCATCAGCGACATGAGCGTGATCAAAGCGGTGGGCCACCGCGTCGTGCATGGCGGGGACCGCTTTACCAAGTCGGTGATCGTGGATGACGCCGCTATCGCCGCCTTCGAGGAAATGCGGGATATGAGCCCCCTCCACAACCCCGCCAACATCATGGGAATCGAGGCGGCCAAGAAGGTGCTCCCCGGCGTACCGCACTGCGCGATCATGGACACCGCCTGGCATCAGACCATGCCTCCAGAGAGCTTCCTGTACGCCGTGCCCTACGAGTGGTACGAGAAGTACTCGGTGAGGCGCTACGGCTTCCACGGCACGAGCTTCCTGTACACCGCAAAGCGGGCCGCCGCGCTCCTGGGCAAAGACCCCTTCAAGACCAGCCTGATCATCGCCCATCTGGGCAACGGCTCCTCGATCAACGCGGTAAAGGACGGCTGCTCCTTCGACACCTCGATGGGCATCAGCCCGCTGGAGGGACTCATCATGGGAACCCGGTCCGGGGACGCCGATATGGCCATGCCCTTCTATGTGATGCGGAAGACCGGCATGAGCGCGGCGGAAGTGGAAAGCGCCCTGAACAAGAAGTCCGGGCTGTTGGGAATCACCGGGGGCCTCGCGGACCGGCGCGACATTCAAGCCGCCGTCCTCAAGGGCGATGAGCGGGCAAAGCTGGCCCAGGACATGGAGGCCCACCGCGTCAAGAAGTATATCGGCGCGTATCAGGCCGCGCTGGGCCGCGTGGACGCCCTGGTCTTTACCGCGGGCGTGGGCGAGTTCGCCTCGTTTATGCGGAAGAAAATTCTCGCGGGCCTTGAAGGAATCGGCGTGGTCTACGATCCCGAAAAGAACGAACTGGCGCGGACGCGGAACGCCGAAACGCGCATCTCCGCGGACAGTTCCAAGATACCCGTCTACATCATCCCCACGGACGAGGAGCTGGTGATGACCGAGGATGCCTACGCGCTCATGGCGGGAACCTACGATGTACACACGAAATTCACCTATTCTTTCCAAAGCAAGGACTATGTGAACAAAGGCCGGGCCGAAGGGCTCAAGTCCGATCTGGTCAAGAACCCGAAACTTGAGTCGATCATCGCCCGTCCGCGCTAAACGGGGGCTGGGTTACGGCCATGAAGCAAGCGGTTGAATTGCTGTGCGTAGGGAACGCCATCGTGGATGTGTTTGCCAACGCGCCGCCGGGCTTTTTGGAGCACTGGGGCCTGTCCCCAGGGGCCCGGCATCTGGATCATGCCCGGCTGAACGCGATGCTGGAGGCGCTGGGCATGGCCGGCAGCGCACTGTGGAGCGGCGCAGACGGGAAGGGCGCGGTGGTTTCCGGGGGCGGCGGGGCTAATGTAGCTAAGATCGCCGCCCTGTTGGGGATTTCCTCGCTCTTTGCCGGCGCGGTGGGCCGGGATGCGGCGGGGCAGTTCTTTGAGCAAGAACTGCGCGAAGCCGGGGCCGGCGCGCTGCTCGTTCAGGGCAAAGCCCCCACCGGGCTCTGTCTGATTCTCCAGCGGCCTGGGGCCGGGCCCTGTATTGCCGCCTCCACGGGCGCGGCGCTGGAATTCGATGAGGCGGCAATTCCTGAAGACCGCATCCAGGAAGCGCGGGTCCTGCTGATTGACGGCTATATGCTCGACCGGGAAGCGCTGACGCGCCGTATCATGGAGATGGCGGTTCAGCATGGAACCGTCATTGCGCTGGATGTGGGCTCCGCCGCGATGGCCGCGGCCCGCGCCGCCGAAATCCGCCGGTTCTGCGATGACTACCCGCTGATCCTCTTTATGAACGAAGCCGAGGCCGAAGCCTTTTATGAGGCTCAGGGCGCGGCGGCCATGGATGAAGAGCCGGAAACGCCGGTCTGGGGCGGCTGGACTCACACGGCCCGCTTCCAGACCTTCTACCAGAAATTCACCGGAAAAGATATTTACCCCATCATCGCGGTCAAGCAGGGGCACCGGGGCGCGACCGTCTTTGCCGGGGGAACCATGTACCGGGCCGGAACCCTCGCCCTCTACGCGGGCGCGGAGAGCACGGGCGCGGGAGACGCCTTCTGCGCCGCGTTCCTCGCCGCCTGGATTCGGGGCACGTCCCTGGCTGACTGCGCCGCGCTGGGGAACCGGGCGGCCCGCGAAATCCTGAATGTCCCCGGTACCATGATAGGCCGGAAAAAGCTGGCCCCCATCGCCAAAATCCTGGCCGCGCATGATGGCCGTTAATCCGCTGTTTCAACGGCTGGCGCTGCTCACCGGAGAGCGGGCCCTGGACGCGCTGGAAAAGACGCGGGTTACGGTCTTTGGGGCGGGAGGCGTGGGAAGCTGGTGCGCGGAGGCGCTGGTCAGGTCCGGCGCGGGGAGCGTCGGCATCGTTGATTCCGATACGGTCTGCGTTACCAATATCAACCGGCAAGTCCAGGCGACCAGCCGTACCGTGGGGCGGGTCAAGGTTGAAGTCCTGCGGGAGCGGCTTTTAGAGATTAACCCCCGCTGTGATGTGCGGGCGTATAACCAGGTCTTTTCCGCGGCAAACTCCGGCGCGTTTGACTGGGGCGCGATGGACTACTGCGTGGACGCCATTGACAGTCTGACGTGCAAGCTGGACCTGATCGAACAGGCGGCGCGGGAGGGGGTAACGCTTTTTTCCTCGATGGGGATGGCGCAGAAGCTCGATCCGTCAAGGCTCACGAGCGCGGGGGTGTGGGAAACCAGCGGCTGTCCGCTGGCCCGGCTGGTCCGGCAGGGGCTGCGGAAACGGGGTTTTACGGGGAACTTCACCGTTGTCTACAGTCCTGAGCAGCAGCCGCTTCACCCGCAGGCTGGCGCGGTTTGCGGGTCATCGGGCTGTTTGTGCGCGGGCAGGGACGGGGCGGGCCCGGAGTGGTGCGCATCGAAGAAGGTGATCAACGGCAGCGCGGTTATGGTAACGGCGGCGGCGGGGATGATTCTGGCAAGTCTGGTGGTCCGCGATGTGTGTTCTCGGGCTGCGTAAAGCGGCGCACAATCCGGCGGTAATGGGCGGCAAACCCTGAATACGCGGGACACACCATTGAAGAAATCCTGATACACCGCTGGGCAGATGGTTTTGCCGTAACCCATATTGAAGCTGTCCATGCGTCTGCCAATACTTCCCCGGTAACGTTTTTTGTTCATGGTTTGTTCACCATTATAAAAAAGGGCTGTCTGGAACACAATTCCAGACAGCCCGGTTATACGTTAGAGCCTGTTCAAAATCTGGAATTTTGGCGTTGCAAACGCCAAAATTCTACC
>JAITHH010000053.1 GCA_031280065.1 Treponema sp.
GAGCCCGTGGGGGTGGGAACCCGGAAGCTCATGCCGGTGAGTTTTCCCTTGATCTCCGGCAGCACTTCCCCAACCGCCTTGGCCGCGCCGGTGGTGGAGGGGATGATATTGATCGCCGCGGCCCGGCCTCCCCGCCAGTCCTTCTTGGAGGGCCCGTCCACGGTCTTCTGGGTGGCCGTGTAGGAGTGGATGGTGGTCATAAGGCCGGTCTCGATGCCGAAGCCTTCCTTGAGGAGCACGTACACGATGGGCGCCAGGCAGTTGGTGGTGCAGCTTGCGTTGGAAACCACGTGGTCATTCTTGGGATCGTACTTGTCGTTGTTGACCCCCATGACGAAGGTTGGAATCTTCTTGTCCTTGCCCTTGGCCGGGGCGGAGATGATCACCTTCTTGGCCCCCGCGTCCAGATGCCCAAAGGCGTTGTCCCCGGTGAACAGGCCGGTGGATTCAATCACATATTCCACCCCCAGCTTGCCCCAGGGCAGGTTTTTCAGCTCTTTTTCAGCCATGACGCACTGAACTTCGTGACCGTTCACCACGAGGATGTCGTCCTCTGCGGCCCCGGCGCTCTTTTTGGTGCTAATCCCGGCTTTCATCTGTCCCTGGGTGGCGTCGTACTTGAGCTGGTAGGCAAAGTACGTGGCGTCGGTGGTGATGTCCGGTACCGCCACCACGGCAATTTTGTCTTTGCCCAGCAGATTCTGTCCCACGATGGACTGAAACACCAGACGGCCGATGCGGCCAAACCCGTTACTCGCAATCTTCATAAAAACCCCCGATTCGATAGTGTATTGACTTCACCATAGAAGAAATGGGGCGTTTGTGCAAGAGTCCCGGCTGCCCGGCAAGCGAATCAACGGTTCGGCGGCCCTCGGCGGGGACGCAGCCCACTGTCAACAACTTAAAGGGGGGACCGGGGGGC
Source organism: Treponema sp. (assembly GCA_031280065.1). The sequence continues at coordinate 923 of JAITHH010000053.1, forward strand.
CTGGGCCCCCCGGCGGGGGCGTTGCGGGGGCAGCGCCCCCGCATGGGGGGTAGCGGAAAAGCCGCAGGCTTTGGAGCGAGGGGGGCGCGTCCCCCCGCTAATACCGCCCAGTCAGGTACTTCCAGGGGTTAGCGCCAAAACGGATCAAAAAGTAGAGCCAGCCAAACGCGAATCCCGCCAGGTGGGTCAGATGAGCCACGCCGCTGCGAAACCCGAAGACAGACGAAATCAGCTCCAGCGCGGTAAAGCCCAGCACCATGACCGGGGCCCGCAGAGGCAGGATTCCCCAGATGTAGACCACCGCGTCAGGGAAGTAGGCGGCGTAGGCCAACTGTACCGCGAAGATAGCGCCGGACGCCCCTAGAAGGGACACGCGGTACGCGCCGGTAAACCAGTACACCAGGAAAGAAAAGCCCCCCGCCAGAATTCCCGTTACCATATAGTAGAGGATGAATTCCTTGCTGCCCATCCGGCGCTCCACCTGGCTGCCAAAGATGAACAGCGCCAGCATATTGAAAAGCAGATGGCTCACGCCCCCGTGGGCGAACATATAGGTAACGGGCTGCCACACCCAGCCGTTCATTACCGCGACAGGGTTCAAGGCCGCATACAGGCTGATACGGGGAAACATCTGCTGGCCCGCAAAGACGAGTATGTTGATGCCGATCAGGTAGAACGCGGCATTGACGTAATGATACCGGAAAGGCCGTCTGATTGGATTCATACTGTCAATGATATTGCATGAGGGGAGGTTAGGTCAACGAAACCCACTTGAGGCGTATTGAGATAAATAAGCCTTGACCGCCCGGCGCGTGGAGTCAAACGCCAGGTCCTCAAGCCGGATGTCCGCCGGGTTAACAAACCGGATCGCCGCTATCTCGTCCGGCTCCCGGCGCAGGTCCGCCGCGGACAGTCCCGGCACGGTGATAGTGAAGAACAGGTCGCAGGTGTAGTAGAGGACGCCCTTGTATGGGTAGGTGTTCGGGAAAGACGCCAGAAAGGAAAACTCCCGGCCCGGCGCGGCGGCATTCAGATCGAGGCCCAACTCCTCCTGACATTCCCGCCGGAGTCCTTCCAGGACGCCCTCGCCGTTATCAACAAAGCCGCCGGGCAGGTCCAGCTTCCCGCACGCGGGCTCCTTGCCCCTGACCAGCAGGACAACGGCTTCGCCGTTGCTGATAACGCAGCCGGAGGCCGCGGCGGTATTGTGGTAGTACACAAAGCCGCAATCCGGGCAGCTCAACCGTTTATCCCGTTCAAACTGAATCTTCGCTGATGCGCACGCCGGGCAATAGTGAAACATAGCCAATCCTTTTATCGCGTTTCTTGAAACGCCGTTTCTGAAACTTCGTTTCTTGAAACGCCGTTTCTTGAAACGACTGTCCCCTTATTGTATAGTAAAAATTATGGTATGTGAATGTTCCTTGACGGTGCGTACCTATGAATGTGATAGCTACGGCCATGTAAACAACGCTCATTATCTTAACTATCTGGAATTTGCCCGGTATGAATTCCTCAAGGGCATTGATTTTGACTATCCGGCGATGATCAAGGCCGGGTATGGGGTGTATGTGGCCCGGGTTGAGATTGACTACAAGCGGCCCGCCCTCACCGATGATCTGCTGGTTATCCGTACCTGGCCGGTCAAGAAGGGGGCGGTCAGCGGGATTCTGGCCCAGCAGATACTCCGCGGGGAGGAGCTGCTGGCCCAGGCGAGAGTTACCTGGGCTTCGGTTGATTCTCAGGGGATGCCCGTCCGGCTTCCCCCCGCCTGGGATGTCCCCGGCCTGCGGCCATAGTGTGTGTTCCCCCCAATATGGTATCATCGCCGTATGAACACCCTGGAACCCGTTTTTGATGTCCTGAAGAAAGCCCAAATTCAGCTTGCCCAGGAAACCCGCGCCGCTAAAGACAGGGCCCTGTCCGCTGCCGCCGCCGCCATTGACGTTCAGCGCGGCGCGATACTCGCCGCGAACCAGACAGACGCGGAACGGGCCCGGGCCGGGGGCATGAAAGACAGCCTGGTTGACCGGCTCATCCTCAACAATACGAGGATAGATAATATAATAGAAGGAATCGAAACGGTCGTCCGGCAGCAGGACCCGGCAGGCGCGGTGCGGGCCGGATGGACCCTGCCCAACGGCCTTTTTGTGGAGCAGATCACCGTGCCTTTGGGCGTGGCCGCCATCATCTACGAGTCCCGGCCCAACGTAACCGCTGACGCCGCGAGCCTCGCCTACAAAGCCGGATGCGCCATCCTGCTGCGGGGGTCCTCCGCCGCGCTGGAATCAAACCGGGCCATCACCGCCGCCTTCAAAGCCGGGCTGGAGGCTGGCGGAGGAATTCCTGACGCCGTTGCCCTGGCCGGTTCGGGGGAGCGGGACGAAGTCGATCAGATTCTCCGCGCCAGGGGCAAGATCGACGTGGTTCTGCCGCGAGGGGGGAGGGAACTGATCCGCCGGGTGGTTGCGGAGGCCCGGATTCCCGTGATTGAGACCGGCGAGGGCAACTGCCACATCTATGTAGAGCCCAGCGCGGACATGGATCAGGCCGCGGCCATTATCGAGAACGCCAAGCTCCAGAAGATCGGGGCGTGCAACACCGTGGAAACGCTGTTAGTGCGCCGGGACGCGCTGGATTCGCTCATGCCCGCGCTGGCGGCGCGGCTTGGCGGGCGGGTGGAATTCCGCTGTGATGAACCGTCCAAACGGGCGCTTACCGGGGGCCGCCCCTCCGCGCCTCCCCTTCGCCTACAGGACGCGCGGGAGGAAGACTGGGAGACGGAATTTCTGGACGCGATTCTGGCAGTCAAAACCGTGGAAACCGTGGAAGAAGCCATCGAACACATTAACCGCTATGGGACCAGACATTCCGAGGCGATACTGACCGCCGATCTGCGGAGCGCCCAGGAATTCTGCCGGGGGGTTGACGCCGCCTGCGTGTATGTGAACGCATCCACCCGCTTTACCGATGGCGGCGTTTTCGGCTTTGGCGCGGAATTGGGCATCAGCACCCAGAAGATGCACGCCCGCGGCCCCATGGGGCTCGAAGCGCTGACCACCGTCAAGTACCGCATAACCGGGCAAGGGCAGGTACGGGAATGATACCGAAGCTCCTCGCCCAGGCGCGGAAGATAGTCATCAAGATCGGCTCCAACACCTTGGCGGACCGCGAAGGGCGGACCAACCAGGCTTTCCTGGAGGATTTTGCGGCGCAGGCCGCGCTGCTGATCCGTTCCGGGAAAGCGATCATCCTGGTATCCTCCGGGGCCCAGGTAGCGGGGCTCTCGATCATGGATAAGTGGGTCCGCAAGCGGGACATTCACTACCGGCAGGCCCTCTGCGCGGTGGGCCAGGTGGAACTCATGGGCGCCTGGCAGCGGGCCTTTGCCCCCCAGGGCATCCGCATCGCCCAAATCCTCCTGACCCGTGACGACTTTGGAGACCCTATCCGTACGCTCAACATGCGGAACACGCTCTTTACCCTGGTGGACGAGGGCATCATCCCGATCATCAACGAAAACGACACGGTGTCCGTGGAGGAGATAAAGATCGGCGACAACGACACGCTGGCGGCGCAGTCGGCGGTGCTCTGGGGCGCGGACCTCCTGATTCTCTTTAGCGACATCGACGGCCTCTACAATAAAAACCCCAAGGAACACCCCGGCGCTGAACTGCTGGTCGAGGTTCGGGACATCGGCGGCATACGGAAGACCATCAGCATTGGCGGCGCGAACAGTTTTGGGACGGGCGGAATCGCCACGAAACTCGACGCCGCCGAGCGGGCCCTCTCCTACGGCATTCCGGTGATTCTCGCCCACGGCGGCAAGCCCCGCGTCCTGGAAGCTCTGGCCGCGGGGACCCAGCGGGGCACGGCGTTTCTCCTGTAGGGAAGCGCTGATTACAGAGACTCCCGTGCAAAATCAACGGATCATATATTTTTTTACCGCAGATGACACAGATATACACAGATTACCACTGATGTTGTTTCTACTCATCTGCGCCATCCTTTTCATCTGTGTAATCTGCGGTTTCATCCGCTTTAATCGGCGTTGCCCTAGCCATCGGCTAAGGCCGACGGCTGTAGCCGGCGGCTAAGCCTGCGGTAACTCGATACACTGCATACTGATCCGGTTGATGATAGCCAGTTTCGCCGTGTCCGGCAGTCTGGCGAGGAAGTTAATCGTGTCGTCCAGCTCATTCTTATTGGTATAGAGTTCATGCGGCTCGTTTATAAAGAAAAGATAGGGTTCCACCGCGAGGGCTTCGCCCATTTTCTCGATCAGCTTTAACGAAGGGAAGCGGCGGCCTATTTCAATCTCGCCGATGTAACTGGGCGCGGTGCCGCAGAGTTCCGCCAGTTTCATCTGGGAAATCCCCCGCTGGTTTCTGAACTTTTTGAGATTACGGATGAATACGTGCTTTAAGTCCATAATTTCTATGCTATAAGCCGAAAATTCACTTGACTATTGGCAATGAGACACGGTACTATTGGCTATATGCCAATGTTACGATTGGCGGCAGTTTATTTTAGAGGAGGACCAATGAAAAGGTTACTTTTGGTTCTTGCGGTTTTCGGCATGTGCAGCGCGGCACTCTTCGCGCAGAATATCAAGTTGAGCGCCGGTTTAGGAGGTAACTTTACGGCGGATTTCACCAGCTTCGCCCTGACGAAAGACGCGAAGGATGCCGATTTGAAGGCGAAGGATTGGAATTCCCACCTCGTCGGCGGGGGGTTCTACCTGTTCTTTGACGCGACTTATGTAGAGGCCAACGTCGGGCTGCTGTTCGGGAATGCGAATAGTGACAAGACAGATGGTATGTCTGATGACCAAAAAAAGGGCATGGATGTAACCGCCATCAAGCTGGGCCTGTTCGGTAAATACCCCATTGATCTGGGCAGCTTTACGTTGTTCCCCATGCTGGGTATTGACGGCCAGCTCGCCGTAGGCGGGAAGTTTTACGGCGAAGAGCCCGCAGATAAAGAGGAATTCAACAAGATGTTCAGTTGGTTCTGGATCAAGCTGGGGGTAGGCGCGGATATTCCGCTGGCCGAAAAGTTCTACCTGCGTCCTGAATTCCTCTACGGTATCCGCTTAAACACGGAGGACGAAAAGGACACGATAGACTATTACAACTCCGGACCAACAAAAATGGTAGACGCCATTGTCGGGCACGGTCTGGATGTCCGCGTCGCGGTGGGCTACCGGTTCTAAACATCTCTGGTAACAGAGCAGCGCGGCAGGGGCTGAAAACCCTCCCCTGCCGGCTTTCTCATCGCTTCTCTGTTACCGCTTTCTTGCCTTCATGCCCGCCGCCCGCTATCATAAAACCATGGACACCCCAAACCCGGAAAACGCCAACCGGCAGTACAAAGACAGCCTCTTTACCGCGCTCTTCATAATAAGCGGCCCCTCCCTTGCGCGAGCGCCCCGCGCCCGCTATCATTAGCCCCAGGAGGACTCCCATGGGAGCCAATACCAAGTACAAAGACAGCGTCTTCTCCCTCCTCTTCAGCGTCCCCGATACCCTGCGGGAGCTTTACAGCGCCCTTTCCGGCGTTCCTCTCCCCCCGATGTCCCCATCGCCGTCAATACCCTCCGCAATGTCCTGTTCATGGACCGCGTCAACGATATTTCCTTTACGGTCGGCGGCGTCCTGGTGATCCTCATCGAGCATCAAAGCAC
>JAITHH010000149.1 GCA_031280065.1 Treponema sp.
TAGCGCTCTATCGATTCCCAGCCGTCCGCCCCGCTCATTACCGCCAAAAACGCGATAACGATGACCTCTATCAGCGGGTATTTCTTGTTCCTGGTCTCCCGCCTCGGGTCTTGTACCTCTGAAAAATACTCCATGAGCGGCGGCAATCTCCGGTCTCCCATATTTCCCTCCTGAATAGGTGTACTTGACTCGGATTGTACTCACTTTTTGTTCAGTGGTCATAGTGCGCTCGCCCTGTGACAAACCCCTTGCCGTAAGCGGTCTCTTTCATTAAAGTAGTACCATCGTAATGAGCAGGGTAAATTGGGAGTATATGAAAAAACTGATTATCGGTATGGCCTTATTTCTGGCCGTTCTTGTCTGGTCTCCGGCGCAGGAGAAGGGGCCGGTAGACGTGATCCTCGTAATGGACACATCATCCGCCTTGAGCGGTTCATTCCAGGAATTGCAAGACTATGTTACCGGGCCGTTCCTGCGGGAATTCCTCCGTGTCGGCGATACATTCCATCTGATTTCCATCGCCGATACCCCCCGAAGGGAAATTGCCCGCCGGGTTGAGGGCGTTGGAGATGTGGAGACGATCATCAGCCGTCTCTTTTTGATGTATCCATTGGAGCCTGACGCTGATCTTCCGGCGGCCCTCGAATTTACCGGACAATATGTCTCCACTTTGCCCAGTGTGCGGCGCAAGATTGTGGTGCTGATTACCAGCAAGGATCGGCCCGTCCAGACTGAAGCGGCGGCCCGGCTGAACGGCGCCCGGACTAACTTCCATCTGGTGCAGTTTCCCCTCAATGGGCCCGGTCCCCTTTCAGGCAGATCGGGCGTCCAAAAGCCGGGAACCACTCGGACAGCGCAGGCCGCTCCCCCGGCCCGGCCAGCTCCAGCGGCAGAGACAGCGCAGACTGCCTCGCCGGTCCCAGCCATTGTCCTGGAAGAAGCGCGGAATGTTCAGCCCGAGGCGGCCCCTGGCGTCCAGGAAGCGCTTGTCCAAGCGGGGCCTGATTCGCAGGCGCGGCGGAGCGCCCCAGCAGCGGCTCCGCCGCGGGCAGGACAGACGCGGCCCGCGGCCCAACCCAAGACCGTTCAGCCCAAGACAGCCCAAACGCAAACGCGGAATACCCAGCCGAAGCCAAATGGGACGCGGCCCGCCTCGACGGTGAAAAGCCAGGCGGTTCAGCAAACCCCGTCTGAAACAGCTCCTGTGCCTGAGCCCGCCGGACAGCCTGTTCAAAGTATTCAAGCCCCAGCCTCACAAGAAGCGGCGCAAGTAGCGGCGCAAGGAGCGGCGCAAGGAGCGGCCCAGGAACCAGCGCCAGCGGCTGCAGCTCTCCCGCCGCAGGTGCGGAGCGTTTCGCCTGAATCCGCTCCAAGCGCCGTGGAAGTCCAGCCGGAAACGCGGAGTGTTCCGCCTCAGCCGAACCAGGTAACGGTAAATCAGCAGCGCGCCCCGTCTTCCGCGCCGGTCCAGCCGCAGACCGCGCAAACCGTGGTGACCTCTTTTCTAACGCGGAGTTCTCAAATACGGGGAACCCAGACGCGGACGGAGCCTCCTGTCCAGCCTCCGCAGGTTCAGCAGGCTGTTTCCCCGGAACATGCCGGGCCGACGGCTCAATCCCAGCCCCCAATACCCGAAAACCCGCCTGAGGTTCAGCAGAGCGCCCTTCCTTCGCCAGTACCGGCGGTTCAGCCGGTTCAAACCGCAGCGGCGCAGTCCCAACAGGTACGAATCTCCCGGCGGATAGAGCCTTCCCCGCAGCCGGTCCGTCCAGCGGCTCAGGTCAGCCGGGCGGTTCCAAGCGCGGATAAGCCGCTTGCCATCCCCAATACTCCGCCCCAAGCCGCACCCAAGGAAGCGGAGCAAAAGGCTTCCAGCGAACAGGCGGAGGACGCCGATATAATCAGCGTTAAGAAAGATGCTGAAAGCCCTGCGCCGATGGCTATCTTCCCAGCCAAGGCGCTTGAACTCCTGCCCGCGCTTCCGGCCTTGGGATGGGGAGACCCCGCATCCCTGCTATCTCCGTTCTGTACGGCTCTTGGGTTAAGCATGGCCGTTTCGATGGGCTTCCTGGTATTTCGCAGCGGGCGGCAGATGCGGAGCTTCCCAAACAAAACGATGGCCTATGTTGCGGGGGGCGCGTTGTCCTCCAAAGCCGAAATCCGGCCTGCCTATCCGCTGACTGAATATGCGGCGAAACAGCAGCAGCGGAGCCTCGCTGTTCACGCGGAGTCTGGAAAACCGGGCGCGGGCCTGCTGATGCTCTCCCTGTTTGTGGAAGATCAAAACGCCGCCGCCGGCAGACGGAACGTTCATGCGCTAAAGCCCGGCTATTCCTACACCCTTGGAGGGGGCAATTCGGACTTTCTGATCTTTCTTTTACCCCTGCCCCCTCATATCGCGGAAATATACAGCAGCGAAGACGGTTCCTGTACTTTTATTCCTAAAAAGCCCTGTTTTTTCCCTGACCTGGGTTCTAATCCGCTGCCTGATTGTATTGGAAAAACTATCCGTATCGTGTCCGGCAATTATGAACTTTTTATACGCCTTGAACGCTCTGAGGACCCCTTGAAGTCCCTTGATTGGCTTCTCCAAGCCATCAAGCCGCCTCTTCGCCGTATGGTCAAGGGTTAGCGGGAGGCGCAGCCCACTGTCAACAATTTAAGAAGATTAGGGGGGGCACACCCCCCCTCGTGATCTGCGGGGGCGGAGCCCCCGTAACGCCCCCCGCCGCCTATTTGATCCGCTTGTATTCCTTGATCTCCTGCCGGAGCCGGGCCGCCAGTTCCACCCTTGGTACACGAACCTGCTCCATGGAATCCCGGAAGCGCAGGGTTACGGTGGAGTTCTCCTTGCTCTCGTAATCCACCGTAACGCAGAAAGGAGTCCCCGCCTCGTCCTGACGGCGGTAGCGGCGGCCAATAGCCCCGCTCTGATCGTAGTCCGTGGCAAAGTCTTCCTTGAGTTCCCGCCGTATATCCTGGGCAAGCTCGGCCAGACCGTCCTTCTTCATCAGGGGCAGCACCGCCGCGGTTACCGGCGCGAGCGCGGGGTGGAAGCGAAGCACAGTCCGCCAGTCGTCATCGCTGCCCTTATCCGCTACCTTCTCCTCGTCATAGGCGTCGCAGAGGATCATGAGCAGGGTCCGGGTGAGACCCGCGGAAGTTTCGATGATAAAGGGGATGAAACGGGGAACTGAATTCCCCCCGCCGCTGTTCTCTTGATCAATGTACTGCAAATCCTTGCCCGAATACTCGGTGTGCCGGGAGAGATCGTAGTTGGAGCGGTTGTGAACCCCCTCAAGCTCCTTCCAGCCCATCGGGAACAGGTACTCAATGTCGTATGCGTCCTTGGCGTAGTGGGCCAACTCGTCCGGCCCATGCTGATGCCAGCGCAGATGATTCATCTTGACCCCCAGTTTTTCGTAATAAGCCCAGCGGCGCTTGCGCCACTCGTTGAACCATTCCTCGTCCGCGCCGGGCTTCACGAAAAACTGCATTTCCATCTGTTCGAACTCGCAGGTGCGGAAGATGAAGTTCTTGGTAACGATCTCGTTACGGAAGGCTTTGCCGATTTGGGCGATGCCGAAGGGAATTTTCATCCGGTTTGACTGGATGATGTTCTTGTAATTCACGTAAATTCCCTGCGCGGTTTCGGGGCGCAGGTAGATGACGCCGGCCTCCGGGCTATTGGGGTCTTCAACCGCGCCGATACGGGTTTTGAACATCAGGTTGAATTTCCGTGTGCCGGTGAGTTCGCCGCCGCAATCGGGGCACTTCCGGGCATCGAGGTGCTCCGGCGGAAGCTGATCCGCCCGGAAGCGGCTCTTGCACTGTTTGCAGTCCACCAGCGGGTCGGTGAAGTTTTCCACATGCCCCGACGCCTCCCATGTCCGGGGGTGCATGAGGATAGCGGCGTCCAATCCGGCAATATCATCCTGGAGCTGGGTCATCTCTTTCCACCAGTTGGCGGCGATGCGGTTTTTAAGTTCCACGCCCAGGGGCCCGTAGTCCCAAGCGCCGTTCTGTCCGCCGTAAATCTCCGACGACTGAAACACAAACCCCCGCCGTTTTGCCAGAGAAGCGATCTTCTCCATGGTTGCCGGCCCTTGA
>JAITHH010000164.1 GCA_031280065.1 Treponema sp.
GCCCAGACCCACGCCTTTTTTGAGCGGATTCTGGACGCGCTGATGCTGGAATACCTGCGGGGCGAGGACGCCGCGTTCTGGGATCAGGAAACCCTGCTGGCTGATGTGTGCGCGAATCCCCCGCCGGGCCTCAAAACCCTGCTGCGGGAAACCCTCATCCGGGCTTTCCCTGAACGGGCGGGAACGGACAGCCGTCTGGAGCGCCGTATCGATAACACCCTGGCCGACTGCGCGGTTTTTTATACCCTTACCGCCCCCCAGGTGATTTCCACGCGCCGACGCTATGGAGGGGAGGAGCACCGGCGGCTGATTCAGCAGATTCCCCCGGCCTACCTGCACCCTGAACGGCTCCCGCTGGATACGGACTACCTCAATCTGGCCCGCGCCCGCTGGTATTATCCGGTCAAAGGCGGGCGGGCGGACTGGCGGACCTTCCCCGAACTGTACGGCGCGGCGATCTTGGACGCCGCGGACGCGCTGGCAGCGCCGCTGGCCCGCTGTCTCTGTGGGGATTCGCCGCCGGACATAGCCGCCGCTGTCAGCAGCCGCAGCCTGTCGATTCAGGACAGCGAGGGCCGGCCCCGCGTCCCGGAAATCTCGGCGCCCCTTCCGCTGCCTGCGGTACTTGAACGGCAGCGCCGCTTACGGGAGCAATAAGAGCCTGTTGAATTTGAACAGGCTCTGCGAACCTTCGGTTCGACGGACGGTTACCGCTTATCGACTCCCGGCCATGCGCTGCCCGGCGTCAATACCGGAATGACCGGCGCGGTAAGCTCGATAGCGGCGGGGAAATCCTCCGGTTCAAGCAGCGCCGTCTCTCCGTCCATCTGGGCCAGGATGGGGTGCTTCCCGCTGAACTCAACCCGGCTGGCCGTGAACAGCAGGGATTCAGGCTCGCTGACATGCTTACCATAGGTAAAGCGCCCTTTCATCACCAGCTTCCGCAGAAGGGGCATCTGCTTGACCATGCAGACGTTCCGTTCGTCAGGGAGGATCAGCTTGCGTCCGCCGTAGGTCCGCTTGCCGCTTACCCCCACGGCCAAAAGCAGGACCTTTTCCGTGAAGGACTGGACAAGCTCCCCGGCCTGGTCAAAAGCCTTCACGTTGAGCGGCCCCACCTGGTAGAGCCGGTCGTAGAATAGGGCGGCAAGGTCTACCCAGAGTTTGTATGCGTCCCCCGGTATGCGCGTCTTCATCCGGTTGGTCATGTGGGTCACAAAGGCATCCAGTCCCACGGAGAGAATGTTGAACGCCAGGAAGGGCCCCCGCTCCGCTCCCCGGTTCGGAGGCGCTGAAAGCGGCGGGTCAACGGGCATCCCGCCGGATCGCGCCGTTTTGAGCATGACGGCCCGCTGCAATTTGACATGGCTGGGATGGGCAATCAGTCTGAGGGCCTCGTACAGAAAATAGCCGTCGGCGCCGTCATTCCCCGTGCCCATGGGCAGTCTGAGCGCGGCGAAGCGCGGGCGCAATTCAGCGGGAAGGCCGTAAAGGACGCTTAATACCTCGCGGCTCGTGCCGTCCCCGCCGGCGATGATGATAAGGTAAAAAGCGCCGGTTCCGCCAGAAGCGGCGCTTCCGGTGGAAGCGATGCTCTCCGCCTGCGCTTCATTGAGCAGCGCCCTGGTGATAGCCGCCGCATGGCCGGGGCCTTCGGTAAGCGCCAAGCCCGGTCTGGCCCGGTTCCCGCCGTTCATCTCCCGCGCGGTACGGGAGGACTCGACCCATTCCCGCTCTGGATTGTCCCGGGCTATATCGAGGAAGGCCCGCATTATTTTGTGGTTGTACTTCCACCGGGCAGGGTTCGTAAATCCGCGCGCAAGGGGGTTAGCGATGATCGTCCAAACCAACGGCTGATCCGCAACGGTCAGTGATCTCCGCATAATATTCACGAAAGACTGGGCAAAGAATTCGAGATTCTCCATCACATTCATAGATCGAGATTATACCTTATCGCGGCCAGTGACCAGCCGCCGCCGGCGCAGCCCCTTTTACCGTATTTTGAACAGGCTCCAAGGGCTCGACATGGACGGTCGCCGCCATATCAAATTGTTCTTTGATGATATTTTCAATAACGGTTGCTGTCTGATGGCCCTTTTCGATAGTGAGGTTTTTATCGAGCCTGATATGCAGCGTTAATTCCTTGTGCAAAACGTAATTATGCAGATGGAAATGGTGTATTTTTAAATCGTCATGGTATATTTTTTTTACTTCGGTGTTTATTTTTTCTATGAGATCATCGCCTGGTTCTTCGCCTAATAATTTTGTTATTGTTTCTTTCATAATTTCAAATGTCGCGTAAAACAGCATCAAAGCGATAATTATTCCCAGGACGCTGTCAATCCACCAGAATTGTTTTGCGAATAATATACCCGCCAGCACAACTATTGACGACAGCGCGTCTGTCCGGTGGTGCCAGCCGTCCGCTTTAACGCTTGCGCTTCCGGTTTTCCGCCCAATATAGAATGCGTACTGCGCCAGTAATTCTTTTCCGGCTATCGAAACAAGGGTTACGATGATTGCTATTGCGCCGTATTCGGCCTTTTCTTTATTGCTGAATTGCACTATGGAATTTTCGAGAAAATCATAGGCGATGATGCCCAAAATAACGGCAATAAAGAGCGCGGCGATTTGTTCCCAGCGTCCATGCCCAAAGGGATGTTCCTTATCCGCTTTTTTTGAGGACAGTTTAACTGCGGCCACCACGATCACCGAACTTATTGAGTCCGAGAGGGTATGCCATGCGTCCGCGGTCAGCGCGATTGAGCCGGTTATGATACCGGCCCATATTTTGAGAACAAACAGGGCTGAATTAACCGCTATCGAAACAATTCCTTCTACATACCCGGCTTTATATCCGGCTTTGGGTTCATGCATAAAATAAAAGATCACGTTTTGCGGGTTTTTTGTCAATATTTCGCGGGGAAAACGCCTGCCTGCGGCAGGCAGGGCAGGCAGGCGAAAGATACGGGGAATGGCGGCTGCGGGGCCCTTGATACCGCCCTTGTCAACCCCGCTTCTAAGCGGTACAGTAGGCCTATGCTTGAAAAATTCATTAAAGCGCTGTTCGGCTCCCAGCATGAGCGGGACCTGAAGGCTCTCTTACCTATCGTGCGCGCGGTCAATGAGAAAGAAGCCTGGGCCGCGGCCCTGCCCTCTGAAGAATTTCCCGCGATCACCGCCCAATTCCGGGAACGTTACGCCAATGGGGAGAGCCTGGACGCCCTGCTCCCCGAAGCCTTTGCCCTGGCACGGGAGGCGGCCCGGAGGAACCTGGGGGAACGGCC
>JAITHH010000101.1 GCA_031280065.1 Treponema sp.
CGAATGACATGGATAGGTATACAGCGGGCATCTCCGCCTGCTACAGTACCAGCGCTGTTTCCGTTTCCACCGGAAACCCATCCGGCGGTATTTCCGGGCAGCACAATTATATCGCGGGGATTCTTGTTCCACTCATTGAGGGCAGCAATTTCCAAGTGTCGGCTATCGAGCCGTTTGGCAAGTATAACGGAGGGAAGAATGAGAATAACTTCGGCTGCTCCTCTCCCCAGTATTACAAAGGAGAGGCTAAAGACTGCTACTGGTCCGGTACAGGGCCCTCTGCCGGGATCGGCAAGGTAGAAGGAGCCTCCCCGGTCAACAATCAGAATACCGGATGCACGCAGTTCTTGGGTACGCCGTCTCCCGCGCCTTCCGGGGCCGATTGGGGAAGCAATTACTGGAAACCCTTCACGTCCTTCCCCTACAAGCTGTACTGGGAGTAGCGGCGGCTCGTATTTGAGCGCGGCGCGGGCTTCTTTGAAGTCTGCGCCGCTTTGTTTTTGCGGCGCGGTAATGCCTGGAGTCTGTGCTTGGCAGGTAGAGCGCTGTTTGAGAGCACGGGGGAATATGCCGCATAATCCGCAGACGGCTACAGCATTTCCGCAGACGGCTACAGAACTTCCGTAGACGGCTACAGAACTTCCGTAGACGACTACCGCGTTTCCGTAGACGACTACAGGACTTTCGTAGACGGCTACAGGACTTTCGTAGACGACTACCGCGTTTCCGCAGACGGCTATAGAGCTTTAATTGCCGGCAATAGAGCTTTCGCAGACGGCTTTCGGCAGGAATCAGGCGGATATTACTTTTTCCGCCAGAGAGATGAGGGTTTCATAGCCAAGTTTACCAGTGATCGAATTGGCCCCCGCGGTACATTGCAGACAATACGCCCGGCGGGAGAGCCCCTGTTATTGTATTACCCCGGCTTTCAAGGTCCGGGCGTTTAGACCGCCGCAGCGAACCCCCTCCGCCACCGCGTCCCGCAGGGATGCCCCCCCGCTTAACGCGGCAGCGGCCCCCGCAGTAAAAGCGTCCCCGGAGCCGGTGGTATTCACCGGAGGCGCGGCCTCTACCGGATACTCCTCCAATACCCCCGCTTCGGCAAACCACACGCTGTCCTTCCCGCGGGTCAGGATGATCTTCACCTCATACCGCTCCCAAAGTTCCCGGCAGATTGCCGCAGTCCGTTCCTTAATACCCGCTTCCGGCATATCCGGCGCAAACGTAGCGGTGAATTCATCCAGGTTGGGCTTGATAATATCCGGCCTATAGGGAAGGCTGCCCAGCAGGTCCTCGCCCCGCAGATCGAGAATCACCGTTTTCCCCCGCTCCTTGGCCGACTGAACCATCCGGGGTACAAGCCCGCCGGAAAACCCCGCCGCCTTTGTCCCCGATATGATCACCGTGCCGTAATCAGGCATACGCCGGCGGTACGCCTCCAGCAGCAGACCTTCAGTCCCGGCGGATACCGGCGCTGACTCCTCCACCAGCTCCGTAACGCTCCCCGCCGCCTCGTCTATCAGGGTATAACAGAACCGGATCGGGCTCCCGCTTGCTGCCCATTCCAGTTCCAGCCCGTCAGCCCGGCAGAGTTCCAGGAACAGCGGCCGCAAAGCGCCCCCAAGCTGGGTCAGGTGGAGACAGCGTTTGCCCAATTGCGTCAATACCCGCGTAACGTTTATCCCCTTGCCCGAAGCGTCCAAACGGTAACGGCCCGTGCGGTTCACCCGGTCCGGGATAAGGCGGGAAAAACACAGGGTCTTTTGCAGCGTTGGATTCATGCAGACGGTTAAAAAAGAAGTATCGCCCATGCCCCCACTGTACAGAAAGAGGCGCGGGCTTACAATAGAAGCCATAGAGGAAGAATACGCGATGGAACAATTAACCTACCAGCGGCCAAGCTGGGACGAGTACTTTATGGAAGTCTGCGACGCGATTGCCAAACGGGCCACCTGCGACCGGGGGCGCTCCGGCTGCGTGATCGCCAAGGATAACCAGCTTCTGGTTACCGGGTATGTGGGAGCGCCGTCCGGCTTGCCCCACTGCGACGATGCCGGGCACCAGTTGAAGAAGATGCTCCACGAGGACGGCACGGAAACAACGCATTGCGTCAGGACGGTTCACGCCGAGCAAAACGCCATCTGTCAGGCGGCAAAGCGGGGTATCGCCATTGCCGGGGCGACGCTTTACTGCAGGATGACCCCGTGCAGGACCTGCGCCATGCTGATCATCAACTGCGGGATCATCCGGGTGGTATGCCAGCGGCGCTACCATGACGCCGGTGATTCAGAGGCCATGTTCAAGAAGGCCGGCGTTGTCCTGGAATATATCTACAACGAAGTTCAGCAATACGGCGGGGAAGGGAATTCACGCGCTGAATAGGCGGGGCCATCGGTCTGTCCTTCGTGCCCGCCGGCTCCAGAAAGCGTTATACTTGACAAGGCCCTTGTATTGGTCTATGGTTTTGTTTATATAGAAAGCGAGGGCAGCCATGAAAAAAGCCACTGATCCGGCTCAAGCGGAGGAATCAAGCGGCGCGGCAGATTATATTAACCAAGGGCTTTTCCATACAATTAAGTCAAGGAATATAAAAGCGGCGATTGCTGCTTTTACCAAAGCGATTACTATGGATCGCGCTTCGTCCAATGCTTTTTTTTACCGGGGTAATTGTTTTTTCAAAAACGGTTTATACGGCACCGCGATTGCTGATTACACCACTGCGTACTCGCTGGACCCTATCGATGTCCGTATCTATAAAGCGCGGGAATGGGCGGTATATTACCAAAAATGGGCCGAAGACCACCGCAATCATCTTGAAATTATGACCCTGGTGAATTGCGCGTTCGACGCCGAATGGGATCAGGAAAACGATTTGGCGTTTGGGTATTTTAAAAAAGCGCTCAAATTATGTTCCGATAACGCGTTCATATACTATCAGCGGGGGCTTGTGTATCATCATCTGAATGAGATGGAAAAAGCAATAAAAGATTTTAATGCCGCGATAAAATACGCGCCGCTGATTGCTTCCGTCTATTATGACCGGGCGAATGTATACCACTTAAAAGATATGTATGATAAAGCCGTCAAAGACTACACTAAAGCAATAAAACTGTACCCGGCATTCAGCGACGCGGTTTGTAATCGCGGCGTATCATACTTTATGCAAAACGAATTTGATAAGGCTGCGGCCGATTTTAAAGGAGCCCGCCGCATCAACCCCAACGACAGCCTTGCAAAGAGTAATCTGGGAAAAACACTTACGCAGAGAAAAAAAATTGCGGTATAAAATTATTTTATAAAAACAATCAATCAAAAAAGATTTGACGATTGTATGCAGCAGCCTGTTCCATATAAGAAAACCAAGCGGCCCTGAACAAAGAACACTGATTAACACGGAAACCACGCTTGAAAGCATTATAGCGCGTCCCGCCGCCGGACATTCAGCTTGACAAAAACGCCTTGACTGTCAGGGAAAAACCACTATACTAGGAAATACTATGTCCCAAGAAACGATTGAACATTCGGGCTTTACCTGCCCCCATTGTAAAACCACGGCGGCACGCGAGGACTTTGAGAAGAACCTCTGGGTCTGCGGCGTTTGTAACTACCACGCCCGCATCAGTTGGCAGGACCGGCTTAAACTGACCGTTGACGAAGGCGGCTTTCAGGAGCTGGACGCTTCCATGAACTCGCAAAACCCCATCGGCTTCCCGGATTACGAGGCCAAAATCGCCGGACTCCAGCGGGAATGCGGCGCAAAAGAGGCCATTGTTACCGGCCTGGCCCGGATCTTCGGCTACCCCGCGGTGATCGGCGTCATGGACAGCCGCTTTATGATGGCCAGCATGGGCTGCGTCGTGGGGGAGAAGACTGCCAGGGCCTTTGAGTACGCGGCGGAGCGCGGGCTGCCGGTGATCATGTTCACCGCCTCCGGGGGAGCGCGGATGCAGGAGGGAATCTTCTCCCTTATGCAGATGGCCAAGACCTCCGGCGCGGCGGCAAAACACAGCCAGGCGGGGCAGCTCTACATCACCGTGCTAACGGACCCCACCACCGGGGGGGTTACCGCCTCCTTCGCGTCCCTGGGGGACATCATCATCGCCGAGCCGGGAGTGCTGGTGGGCTTCGCGGGCAAGCGGGTCATCCAGGACACCATCGGCCAGGCTCTGCCGGAGGACTTTCAGTCTGCGGAATTCATCCACAGCCACGGCTTCGCGGACATGATCGTGCCCCGGCACACCCTGCGGAGCGTCCTGTCCCGGCTCATCGCCCTGCATAACTACCAGCGGGAGGCAGTGTAATGGCAAAACTCAGCGTTATCCAGCGGCTTGAATTGCTCCGGGGTATCCGCCGCCCCTCGGTGTACGACTACATCCCCCTGTTATTCGGGGACTTTACAGAACTCCACGGGGACCGGCACTACGGCGATGATCCGGCCATTGTTGCGGGCATCGGGACCCTCCAGGGGCGGCCCGTAACCATCCTGGCCCAGGCCAAAGGCCGGGACATCGAGGAATGCAAGCGGACGAATTTCGCCATGCCCCACCCGGAGGGCTACCGCAAGGCCCTGCGCCTGGCAAAACAGGCGGAGAAATTCCGCCGTCCGGTGATATGCCTGATTGACACGCCCGGAGCCTATCCCGGGGTGGGCGCGGAGGAGCGGGGCCAGGGAGAGGCCATTGCCCGGAACCTGATGGAGTTTATGACCCTCAAGACCCCGGTGATCTCCGTGGTGCTCGGCGAGGGGGGCTCCGGGGGCGCTCTGGCCCTGGGGGTCTGCGATGAGCTTGCCATGCTGGAGTACGCCCTGTACTCGGTCATCTCCCCACGGGGCTTCGCGTCGATCCTCTGGAAGGACGGGACCAGGGAGAAGGAGGCCGCGGAACTGATGAAGATCACCGCGGAAGACCTGCTGGCCTTTGGCATCTGCGATCAGAT
>JAITHH010000207.1 GCA_031280065.1 Treponema sp.
CGGAGGGCGATAAGGTGATTGCCCCGCTGAATGAGGCTGCCCGCCGTTTTGCCCGGGCAGGCGCTCCGGTGATAGCAACCCAGGACTGGCATCCGGCGGGGCATTGTTCTTTTGCTTCCACCGGCGGAAAACCGGCGGCAGGCGAGGTTCTCTGGCCCGATCACTGCGTCCAGGGTTCGGCGGGCGCGGATTTTCACCGCGATCTGGACTTAAAGCCGGTTACGCTGATTGTCCGCAAGGGATTCCGCCCGTCCATCGATTCCTACTCGGCTTTTTTTGAAAACGACCGGAAAACAGCGACCGGTCTTGCCGGTTATCTTAACGGCCTTGGCATAAAAACGGTTTATCTGGGCGGCCTGGCAACGGATTACTGTGTGTTTTTTTCCGCAATGGACGCGATAAACCTTAACTTTACCGTGTACCTGCTGCGGGACGCGGTCAGGGGCGTAAACTACCCGGAAGGCTCGGCGGAAAAGGCTTTGCTCGATATGGAAAGCGCCGGCGTCATCATGCGGTAGCAGCATTGTCCGCAGATTAACCAAACCGAACCACAGAAGACGCAGAGGCGGATTCTGTGGTTTAAATTCGTGCCGAATCGAAGGTTTGCAATCCGCGGACGCTTTTGGCTGCCGCCTGTTCATTAACAGCGCCGTTCACCGCCAGGCGCAGCGTTATCTTTCCATTCCGGCTGCCGGCGATAAAGGTGGAGCCGTAGGGATAGCGGTTTTCCAGCAGGAGCAGCGCCAGAGGATCCTCCAGCGCTTTCTGAATCGCCCGTCTAAGCGGCCTGCCCCCGTACTTTGGGTCCCAGCCCTTCTGGATGAGGAGCCGGCGGGCGGCGGGCTGCACAACCAGAAAGAAATTCTGTTCAGCCAGACGCTTGGCCAGTTCTTCAAGCTGAACCTCCAAAATCGCCTCCACCTGCTTTTCGGTTAAAGCGTGGAAGACCACGACCTCGTCCAGCCGGTTGATAAATTCCGGGTTGAACAGACGGCGCAATTCCGCAAGCGCCGCCGATTCAACCGCGCTCCGGTCCAGGGGCCCGTTGCCCGCGCCGAATCCCAGCCGCCCGCCGCCAGAGATCTCCCGCGCGCCCGCGTTGCTGGTCATGATGATCACCGTGTTCCGAAAGCTCACCGTATGGCCCAGGCTGTCCTTGAGTTCCCCCTCTTCCAGCACCTGGAGGAGGAGGTTGAATACATCCCGGTGGGCTTTCTCGATCTCGTCAAAGAGGATCACCCGGTAGGGATTGCGGCGGATACGCTCGGTCAAGAGGCCCCCCTCCTCGTAGCCCACATAGCCGGGGGGGGCCCCCACCATGCGGGAGGCGTTGTGCTTTTCCATATAGTCCGACATATCGATCCGCACCAGGGCGTCCTCGCTGCCGAACAGGTATGCCGCCAGGGTTTTTGCCAAGAGGGTCTTCCCCACCCCGGTGGGCCCCAGAAAGATGAATGACCCCATAGGCCGGCGGCGGGACGATATGCCGATACGGGAACGCCTGATGGCGGAAGCCACCCGGGATACCGCCTCGTCCTGCCCGATAATCCGCCGGTGGAGTTCCGCTTCCATCCGCAGGAGCCGCCGGGACTCCCGTTCCTGCAGTTGAGTCAGGGGGATGCCGGTAATATCAGAGGCCGCCTTCCGTACGTCCTCTCCGGTAACCTGAATCCCCTCGTTTCCGGCGGTCTGTTCCCAGGCTGATCTGACCGCCGCCATCCGGGCCCGCAGGTTCTTGACCCTATCGCGTATTGCCGCGGCGTCCTCGTAGTTCTGAGAGGAGACCAAAGCCCCTTTTTCCCGTACCAACTGCTGAATTTCAGCCTCAATACCGGCGATCTCAGGCGGCGGAGAGCGGTCTTCCAGCTTCCGCATGGCCCCCGCCTCGTCCAAAAGGTCGATGGCCTTGTCGGGCATAAAGCGGCCTGTAATGTAGCGCCCGGCCAGGCTGACCGCCGCCTCCAGCGCCTCGCCGGTATAGCGCACCCCGTGATGATCCTCGTAGCGCTCCTTGAGCCCCTTCAAGATGGAAAGACTATCCTCCGGGCTGGGCTCCTCGACCATGATCAGTTGGAACCGCCGCTCCAGGGCCGGGTCTTTCTCAAAATACCGGCGGTATTCACGCAGCGTCGTCGCGCCGATACAGGAGAGCTGCCCCCGCGAGAGGGCGGGTTTGAGCATATTCGAAGCGTCGATGGTTCCCTCGGCCCCGCCCGCGCCGATTATCGTGTGAATTTCATCGATGAACAGGATCACATTCCCCGCTTGGATGATTTCCTTTATGATCCGCTTAAGCCGCTCCTCGAACTCGCCCCGGTATTTGGTCCCCGCCACCACGGAGGCGATGTCCAGCGCGAGAATCCGCTTCCCCCTAAGCGTTTCGGGCAGAGAACCGGCGGCGAGAAGCTGGGCCAAACCCTCGACAATGGCGGTCTTTCCCACCCCGCTCTCGCCAACCAGGACGGGATTGTTCTTTAAGCGGCGGCAGAGAATTCGCGCTATCCTGTTGATTTCAACGCGGCGGCCCACCAGGGGGTCCAGCTTGCCGGACTGGGCCAGGGCGCTTATGTCCCTGGAGTGTTCGTCCAGCAGGGGGGTAAGGCCTGAGTACGAAGGGCTTTTCATGCGCGGGCGGGAGGACCGGCCTTCGCGTTCCGGGGCGCCCTGGTGGAGGACCGGCTGGTAGCCGTGCTGATAGCCCCCCGACGGCAGGAAGTCCTCTTCTTTCTTCCCTTCCCCATGGCTGAAGTTCGTCTGCACCACTACCCGCAGCATATCCACGTCCACGGCCCGCTGACCGAGGTAGAGTGCGACCGGGGAATTCTGCTCCAGCATGGCCGCAAAGAGCAGATGCTCGGTGCCCAAATACTCTTTACCCATGACGCGGGCTTCTTCCGCGGCGATTTCCAAGAGGACTTGCGTCCGTTTTCCGGGGGGCGCGTCTCCCACAATCAGGGGGCCGGATATCCAGGGGATTTCCCGCTCCAGGGTTCGCTGAAATTCGAGCAGATCGATACGGAGGAACAGCAGGGCTTTACAGGCGATGGCGGTTTCGTCTTTCAGCAGCGCGATGATCAGGTGTTCCGGCAGCAACTGATCCGAGTTAAAGCGCCGGACTTCTTCTTGGGAACTGACGGTTACGATCCGCTGCGCCCGGCGGGTTATTCCTTTGAACAAAGTTACCTCTTCTTATGCGGGGGCTTGACCGCGCTCGCTGCAAACAACGCGTCCGGCGATCAGAGGGCATCGGGCCCCGGCCCCCCATATTCTTTTATACTATAACTTTACCGCGATTTCCTTAACATGTAAACTTACCTCATGGAACTGGAAATCGTCCGCGCTAATCCCGCGGGCAACATAACTATTCTAACCCTTACCCCGCTGGAAAACCGGGAGCAGCGCACAGCCGCGGCCAATGCCCTCCTTGCTAATCCGGATTTGCAGGCCGAGCAAGCAGGTTTCGTCCTTCCCCGTTCCCCCGGGCAGCTCCCCCGCCTGGAAATGATGGGCGGAGAGTTCTGCGGCAACGCCGCCCGGAGTTTCGGTCTGTTCATCGCCAAAGAACGGGGGCTGCAAGGCCGGGGGGAACTCGATGTCAGCATCAGCGGTGCGGGAAAACCGCTGCGGACGCGCTTCGACCTGGACGCGGGCACGGCGTCGGCGGAGATTCCCTTTCCCCAAGACCGGCGGGAACTCCGCTTTCAAGACCGGCCCCTGACCGTTTATACCTTTGAGGGGATCAGCCACGTGATCGTCCCGGAGCAAGCTCCAGGGCCGGAGCTTTTCAGCGCTATCCGTGCCCGCTTCGAGGAAGACTGCGGACGGCTGAATCTTCCCCTGCCCGATGCCCTGGGGGTGATGTTCTGGGAACCGGCCTCCGCGATGATGAGTCCCGCAGTGTACGTCTACGGAACCGCATCCCTCGTGTTTGAGTCGAGCTGCGGCTCCGGGTCAGCCGCCCTGGGGCTCTCCCTTGCGGAAGGTTTTCAGGACGGGACGCACACCTACGCCATCGCCCAGCGCGGCGGCCTGATTGAAACAACGGTGGAAAAACACGCCGGTACTTTACGGCGTCTTTCCATTGGCGGACCAGTTACCCTCAGCGGGCGTATGCGGGTACGGTGTGAAACAGCAGCTCAATCATAAAACAGGCACAGGCCGTAGACTTTTTGTGCCCCCTGTTCCCGGAGCGCGGCGGCGCAGGCGTCCAGGGTATAGCCGGTGGTGATCACATCATCAAAAAGAATGACCTCCGCCGGGGGCCGCCTGACGCAGACAATCCGGCCCCGGAGGTTGCGCTTTCTGCTTTCCCGATCCAGTTCCTTCTGACTTTGCGAGGAAAGCCGCTTGAGGCAGGAATAGACGGGTAAGGGGCCGTTCTCCCAAGAGCCAGGGCCGCCTTTCCGGTACGGTCTCCGCAGCAGCTTCGCCAGATAGTCCACCTGATCCCATCCGGCGCGGCGGATTTTCCCTGGGCGGGGCGGCGCGGGCACGAGGTACGGGCGCTCCAGAACGGGGACGTGATCGCCGGTCTTAAAGCGAGCCGGGCCTTTATCCAGGCACTCGATCAGCTTTTCCGCAAAGAAGCGCCCCAGTGCGCGGGAATGGCCGAATTTGTAGGCGCGCAGAAGCCGGCGGAATATCCCTTGGTAGGGATAGAGGGCCCACACGCCGTCGAGGTTCCGTTCTTCCCTGGCGCGGCAGGGAAGGCAGCGGCCCTGCTCCGAGATGAGGGGCCGTCCGCAGCCGCCGCACCGTTCCTGTTCGTCAATGCTGAAATGGGGCATACAGTCCAGGCACAAGCCGCAATGGGCTTCCCGCGCCTCCAGCAGTGCCTTCCCGCAAACGGGACAGCCAACGGGAAACAG
>JAITHH010000104.1 GCA_031280065.1 Treponema sp.
CCACAGGCAGCAGGTAGTTCTCCCCGTTCGACTGCACCCCGTGCCCCGCATAAAACAGAAACCCGTACGTGCTGCGGGAGGCCAAAAGCCGGCTCTTAAAACGCCCCGCCGCGTCCTCCATCTGCTCAAGGTTCCCGTTCAGCACGGTCTCCACGCTGAATCCCAGCCCCTTGAGCGCCGCCGTCATGTCCTGCGCATCGTTCACCGGGTTATTCAGCCGCGAAATCCCCGTGTACGCCCCGTTCCCTATCACCAGGGCGAATTTCTCCTGCGCCCCCGCCAGCGCACAGGCCGCCAGCGCCAAAAAGCCGAGCCAGCCCAGCCGCTTTGCTGTTATTGTCCCCATCGTTTTGCTCCATATAGTGAGTGATGTTCTCCAGCGCCCATGCGCCGGGTATAAACCCTATCCACGGGGGCGCTGCCCCCATAACGCCCCCGCCGTGGGGCCATCGAACCATTGGTTCGCGCCCCCCGGCCCCCCCGGCAAACAACCGCGCCCGCCAGGGCGTTGAGCGGACAATGCGGCCCGCCGTAGCGCTCGTAATCCCCCATGCTATCACACCTGCGCGAAGGCTTTAGCCTGAGCAGTGCGCGGCCTGCGCCCTATCAGCGGGCATTCGGCGAATAAAGATACTTGAAATAATCCAGGTTCGTGGACATGGTCTTCGTAAAACCTGGAACCGTGGCCTTGTAAGACTCCAAAGCCCGCCAAAAGTCAAAGAAACTCCGGTCCCGGCTGTACGCCTCCGCATAGATGCGGGTAGCCTCCGCGTCCGCCCCGCCCCGGATAGTCTCCGCCCGCTCATACGCCGCCGAAAGGAGAGAACGCCGCTCGTTGTCCATCTTGCCCATCCATTCGGCCTTCTTCCCCTCCCCGTCAGAACGGAACGCCTGGGCAATCTGATTCCGCTCCTTGATCATCCGGGCGTAGACGCTCTGGGTCAGCTCGTCAGAATAGCGGATCTGCCGCGTAACCACGTCGATAAGTTCAATCCCGTACTCAGGAACCATGCGCCGGGAACGGGTCAGGATTTCCTCGGCCAGCCTCCGCCTTCCCAGCAGGATAGGCTCATGGCTGACCCCGGCCTGGATCAGAACCGGAAGCTGGGCCGCGTCCGCGCCCTCCGCCCCCAGCGCATCGGCGTTTTCGGGCCGCTCCATGATAAAGTTGGAATTCCGCACCGACTCCCGCAGGTAATTCTCCGCCACCACCGTCCGCACCTCGGAATCGATCACCTCCGCCAGCTTGGAGTAGGCCGCGTTGAGGGTCTGGATGGACTCGTAGAACTTCTGGGGGTCCGCGATCCGCCAGCGGGCGGTTACATCAACCCAAATGTACTGCTTCTCCCTGGTGGGCATACTCTTCTGCTCCCCGTCCCACGCCATGATCCGCTTGGGATAGCGCACCACATCATCGACAAAGGGGACGCGGAGATGCAGCCCCGCTTCGGTGATGACATCCACCAGTTTCCCCATGCGCACGATGACCGCCTGCTCGCCCTCGTCTACCGTATAGAAAGGACCGGCTATTAACGTTCCAATGATGATAACGGCGATAACCGCCAGTACGAACATAACCTGCTTCATTACCGCGCCCCCTCTCTGCCCGCGCCGTCCAGGTTTTTCAAGGGCAGGAAATTGTTAAAATGCCGATCGATGATCGCGGTCTCCGTATCGTCCTTAAAGACCTCCTCGATCATCTCGTAGTAGAGCCGCTGCCGGGTAACTTCCGGGGCCTTGCGGTACTCCTCGTACACCGAATTGAACCGGGCGATGTCGCCGTTGGCCCGGTTGACCCGCTCCGTGGCGTAGCCCTGGGCCACCTGAATCAGCCGCTCCGCCTCCCCCTTGGCGCGGGGTATCTCGGCGTTGTAGGCCTGCTGGCCCTCGTTGATCAGGCGGTTCATGTCCTGTTCGGCCTTGTTTACATCGTCAAAGGCCTCCTGCACCCCCGCGGGGGGATCGATGTTCTGGAGCTTCACGGCGATCACATCAATGCCCAGGCCGTAACTCCTGAAGGTTTCGTTCATCAGTTCGGTTCCCGCAGCCTCGATGGTGCTCCGCTGGGGGCCCATGATGTCCATGATCGCCCGGTCTCCCACGAGCATGTTGATTACCGACCGGGATACGTCCCTGATGGTGGCGGTGGTCTCCTGCACGTTGAAGGTCCACGCCACGGGGTCCACGATCCGGTACTGGATGATCCATTCCACCTCCGCGATGTTGAGGTCCCCGGTGAGCATGGTGGACTCGTTAGTCTGGTTCGCGTAGGTGGACGAAACGCCGCTGGTGAGGGTGCGGAACCCGAACTGCTCGGTCTGGACGGTTTTGGTGTTGACCACGTAGTGCTTATCGATTCCAAAGGGCAGTTTGAATTGCAGCCCCGGCCCTGTGGTGGTATGGCGGCGGCCAAAGCGGGTTACCACCGCCGCTTCGGTCTGATCGACGATATAAAAGCTGGTTCCCAAAAGGGTTACCGCGATAATTCCGGCGATGATAAGGATGACCGTGGCCGGTTTGATGAATCCAATGACCTTCCCCGGACTGACATTCTTCATGGAGCCTCCTCGTAATAGACTAACCTTACTTAACTATACTATATAGAAGGAAGTCAATGATGATGAGGCCGCTCATTTATACGGGACTGGACGCTGCGCCGGCTCGCGTCCGAGTACCCCCCGGCGGGGGCGTTGCGGGGGTGGAACCCCCGCAGATATGAGAGTGATGCACTATGGCGTGGAAGTGGTGGAGAAAAGCTGCGCACCGCTCAGGCTAAAGCCTTCACGCATCTGGGATAGCGCGGGGGCGCTGCCCCCGCACCCCCGCCGGAGGGCCCAGGCCCCCCGGTCCCCCCGGTCGGCCTGGCCTCATCTTAAACAGATGCCCGCGTTGACGCCGGATAGCCGCCGCCC
>JAITHH010000111.1 GCA_031280065.1 Treponema sp.
CCGCAGGACGGGCAGGCGTTACGCTGATAAACGGCGAATTGCTCTCTGGTGATTTCCCCCCGCTTCTCCATGGCGCTGTACTTCCCGATTTGCTCGAGGGTCAGCAAGCCGGGCCCCGCAGCCATCACGCCGCCGGGTACGAGCACCGCCGGCAGGTTGAGCCGCCCGATGGCCATGAGGTGCGCGGGGACCGACTTATCGCAGCTTGAAAGGAAGACCGCGCCGTCAAAGGCCGCGGCGTTTGCGTGTATTTCGATGAGCGCACAGATAATATCCCGGCTTGCCAGGGAATAGTTGATTCCGTCGTGCCCCTGGGCCATGCCGTCGCAGATGTCGGTGGCAAAGTACCGCGCCCCCTTGCCGCCCGCGCCGTTCACCGCGTCCCGGGCCGCCTCTGACAGGGCGAGCAGGTGGACGCTCCCTGGATGACTATCCCCGGCGGTACTCTCGATGAGTATCTGGGGCTTATCGAGGTCGGCCTCTTGCCATCCCATGCCTATCTTCAGGCTGTCCATCTCCGGCGCCAGGGCGCGTATTTTTTGGCTATGCAGCATACTGTACTCCTTGATGATAATTAAGCGGGGGCGCTGCCCCCGCCCTCACATCAGTGCCAGTCTAATCCTTGCGGCCCGTGCATTTGATGAGATGATAGCCGAACTGGGTCTGAACTACATCGCCCACCGACCCCGGAGAAAGCCGTTTTACCGCCGACTCAAAAGGAGCAGCCATCTTTCCCGGTCCGAACCAGCCTAAATCACCTCCCGATGATTTAGAGGGACAGGTGGAAAATTCCCGCGCCAGAGACTCAAACGGTGCGCCTTGCTTAACCCGCCACAGCAGATTCTCCGCCAGCGCCCGATCCTTTACCAAAATATGACTTGCCCGCCATTCCATAACCATTCCTCCTTATGACCAATGCCGCTTACCGGCCTTCCATTCGGCGATAACATACTCGTAAGCCGCAATAGTCGCGGCCATGCTGATATCCTGCACTTCACCCCGCCCGCCCCAAACAGCCCCATCCCTCGTATACAAATGGAGCAGTATGCCTTCCAGAGCCTCCGCCGTGCATCCGGGTTCCGCAGCCCCCCGGCGCTGGAGCCCCCGGACTTCCTGTTCAAACGTTTCCTGATATTTCACATCCCGCCAATCAACCGACGCGCTCACCCGTTCCCGCCTGAGTATTCAATACGCCGCCGCAGAGTCTCCCCCGGCAGGGCGATAAGAAAGCCGCTGCGGCGAACCATGAAAAATTCCCTCCGTTCCGTCCAGTTCCCCTGACTGTCCAGGATGTATTCATAGCGAACCCCGGCGAGCGCCCCTTCCTCAACGCCGCTGTCTCTGTTCAGACTGGTCAGGAGCCCGCGTTCGTCCCATTGAAGGCTCAACAGGGTTGCGGGAGGGATGCCGCCGGTATGATCGCCGGAAGCGGCTTCCTCCGGCGGCGGGGATTCCGCTTCGGCATCGAGCCAGGGGAACACGGGGAGGGACAAGGGCCCTTTCCAATAGCGGGGACGCTCTTCCCGAACATAGCCGGCTGAAAAGTCCGCCCCGGTGCTGCCGTCGCGGACACCGGAAACATTGCCGAAAGCATCATAATCGTAATTCCAGTCCGCTTCCCCGTCCTCCTCAACGCTCCTGATACGCCGCTCTCCATCCTCGTAGCGGAAGGAGCGGACTTTCAGCACTCCTCCCTCCCCGCTATACCAGGTCTCGGTTGCGGAACGCCCGCTGAACTGAAAAATGGCAAAGTATACGGTATCCGCTCCGGTATAACGGGCCATAAAGGGCAGAGAATCCCGCTCTTCAAGAATCTCTATCCCCTCATCCGGGAACCCGGCGGCCTCACCGCCCGTGAGGGTAAGGCTCCGTATCCGCCCGTCAGGGCCGGTCTGAACATGGACCTGCCGCCATGTTCCGGCGCGAAAAAACGGAAATGCCGTTAAGCGTCCGCCGCCGCAGGCAAGCCGTAATTCCCCGCCCGGTACGGCAAGGGTCAAGGCGGAGCAGGAACCGCGGATAAGGCGAAATGCGTCCGGGGGCACTGAAACCGGCCAGTCGGGCCGCCAAGGGAGCGTTCCCGACCAAACGGTCTCTAAAAGGGGAATGACTGCGGCAGGGACGCTTTGGGCCGGAAGCCCTGGAGCGGCTAAGGCCGCAAGAACTGTGTAAAACAGGAAGAAACGGATCATGTTTTTTATTATAATAGAAAAGGGGCAGAGGGGCCCAGGCCCCCCTGCCCCCGGAAACAGCGGACATTCTTAGCGGTATTTGGCCCGCTGTTCGTCGATAACCCGCTGGGCTCCCGACTCAAGCCAGTCCTTGATCCCCTCGTCCCAGACCCGGTCAAAGTCCGCGGGCTTGGCGCGGATCAGATTTACCGAGAGAACCTTCTCCTTGTCCACCAGCACCTGCCGGACTTCCGCCAGAGACAGGATCGTAACAGGCACAAAGGGCTCGGCTTTGGCGTTGAGCGATGACATCCGGTAGGCTGCGGTGATCTCCTCCGGGGGAATGCCGGGGTAGCTGGCCGCGAGGACCTGGCCGGACTGTTCAGGGGGCACGATATAGCCGTTGATGCTCATGGTGTAGTCTATGTTTATCCCCGAATTCTGAATCCACGGCCCAGTCGCCGGAACCGGCAGTTCAACGCCGTTCGCCACGGTGTGATTCACCCCTTCATTGCCGAACTGGAGAAAGTGGTAATTCTCGTAGCGGCACAGCCAGTTGGCGTAGCGCAGCGCCGCCTCAAGGTTCCGGCTCGTTTTGGGCACAAAGAAGATCAGCCCGCCCGCCGCCGGGGAGCCGCGCTTGGGGGTAAGCCCCGCGGAATTGGTGAAAGGATCGATGGGGATGAATTTCGCGCCGGGGACGTTCTTTTCAAGCTCCGTCTGAATTTGGGTGTTCTGGCGGTAGGGATGATCCCAGTTGTGCTGGAAGGCCCCCACAGTACCGCTCTTTATCACATTCCCCGGGGCCACATCGTCGGTGTAGAGGGGGAAGTCCGGGTCGATAAGCCCGTCGTTGTACATCCTGTTGAGGAAGCGGTAGGCATCCTTGACTCCGGGAACCATGAGCGCCCGCTCGCCTATCGTGTTGATATACCGGTCTTTCGCTGAAAGGCTGGCGGGCATAAAGGACATGAAAATGTTATACACCTGCCAGCGTATGTCGCTGGTCGTCAGGAAGGGAATGACGCGGCTCACCCCCAGTTTCGCGGCGCCGTTCTTGAAGGCGGTCATGGTGTCGTAGAACTGCTGGGTGGTTTTGGGAACCGGGAGCCCCAGCTTGTCCAGCCAGTCCTTGCGGATAAAGGTGTTGTGGCTGGCCGTGTAGATGTACTTGTTGCTGATGCCGTAGAGCGCTCCGGTGTCAGCATCCCGGCTGTGCCACACGAGATTCTGCCCGGGGATGGACGGATCTTCGCCCATCATCTCTTTCATGTCTTTGAGCAGGGTATCAACATAAGGGGCCAGGTCGTACACGCCGCCCTGGAGCCCCCAGTTGGTAACGTTGGCCATGCTGTAGGTATAGCAGAGGTCCGGCGCATCCCTGGCCGCCATCCGGGCCACAATGTCCTGTTCCTCGGTCCAGCGGCTGATGGGAACAAACGTTACGTTAATGTTCTCGTCTTTGAGGACCTTGGCCTTGATCCAGTCGGTCCAGGCGTTGTTCGCCGGGCTGGTCTTGCCGCCGTCGGTGCCCCGGTCAAAGACCTCCACGGTGATGGATGCCGGGCCGCCGCCGCTGGTTCCGCTTCCCGCGCTCTGGCTGCTTCCTCCGGCGAAGGCGGCGCCTCCGGCGAGGACGAGGCAAAGCGCGGCAGTCATCAGTTTCTTCATAATCTTCCTCCGTAATAATATGGTAAAGAAATCGTATCACGGGTTTTTACCTCCCGCAATTGCTAAATGATATAATGAGGTATGAATTAGCTATGAATTTCCTTTTTTTCCGGCCTTCTCCTGCTCCCTTGAGGTAATGCATCCGGCCGGAGGTACCTGCCCGCGTCCCCCCCGTCCCCCATGCGCCAGGCGTCTTGTCCGCATGGGGCGCATAACCAAGCCCTCATGAATCATGCTGCACTGGAGAAAATACACGAAAAAAACTTGACTGAAAAAAAGTTCAGTGATACACTGAACTATAGTTAAGGAGGAGCCATGAGTGAAATAATGCGGCCCATTCCCTTTGCCGAATTGATCGG
>JAITHH010000270.1 GCA_031280065.1 Treponema sp.
TTGACTTCGTATTTGCCGTAGAGTTCGTTATTGATAACGCCGCTCTGCGCCACAATACCCGCATAGTTTTCGATAAGCGCGCCGCTTTGTTCAGTAGTCATGCTTTAAGTGTAGTAGAAAATCATTTTAACAGCAAGTTTTTGGCGGCGGCGGTTCATATTCCAAAAAATCTTAATTTTCAGATGTCATAAAAGTTTGACCCTTTTCTATGCCCCGCAGTATATCTTTTTTCGGCGCATATACCAGTGATTCCTGCAATGAAAGGGACGGCGGCAATTTGGAATTCAGCCGCTGGACGGCAGCCGGGAGTGAATCATGCCGGTTTGCGTGAAGATAACCGGCTGCTTCATGCCGTAAAGTTCCCGCGAAATCATCCCTGCTGCTGAACGCGGGGCGTTTTGGTAATCTTTGTCAACGCGCTACTGAATTCCGGGAGATAAAAAAGCAGGCGCATTCAGCAGGCGGAATATTTTATTCACGTGTTTTTTTGTGTCCAAAATGGTATTTCACGCTGCGCCTCCGGTGCTTCAGCGCACACGGGCGCGGTCCGCGATACTCCGCACTTTTTCCGTATGGATAACGCTGCTGGTTATTCGGCTGTTCCCTTTGCGTACCGCATAAACGCTGGTTAAGCGGCGCAAACAAATATATCTCCTCCTGCGGGAAATAGCCCCCGGCAAAGGCGCGTAAAACACCGGGCGCGTTTACCCGGCGGGATTGTTCCGGCGCGGCGCCGGTGAAACTTCCGCTATGTTACAAACCCCGGCGCGCTTCCATCCGAAGCCGCCGCAGCGCTTTCAAACACTGCCCACGCTTCCTGGCGCGTTCAGAGCGTCCTCCAGGACGTTCAAAGCGTCCTCGAAGAGGTTCAGAGCGTCTTCTAAGACGTTCAGAGTATCCTCAAAGAGGTTCAGAGCGTCTTCAGGGACGTTCAAAGCATCCTCGAAGAGGTTCAGAGCGTCTTCAAAGACGTTCAAAGCATCCTCAAAGACGTTCAGAGCATCCTCGAAGAGGTTCAAAGCGTCCTCAAAGAGGTTCAGAGCGTCTTCAAAGACGTTCAGAGCATCCTCAAAGAGGTTCAGAGCGTCTTCAAAGACGTTCAGAGCATCCTCAAAGACGTTCAAAATTCTGAAGCCCGAATTGCCGCCCCAGCCTCTTCCCGCTTGACAGACCCCCGTGTTTATGCAAGGTTGAAGCGTAAAGGGAGGGCCTTATATATGGAAATAAACGGCGGGGTCTGCGCTCCAAGGGGCTTCCGGGCCGGCGGAATCCATTGCGGCATCAAAGCGTCATCGAAAAAGCGGGACCTGGCCTTGATCTGCTCAGAAAAGCCCTGTACCGCGGCGGCCATGTTCACCGCGAACCGCGTCAAGGCCGCCAGCGTCCTGGTAAGCCGCGAACATACCGCCAAAGGCCGCCTGCGGGCGGTGATCGCCAACTCAGGGAACGCCAACGCCTGTACCGGCGAAGCGGGTCTTGCCGCCGCCCGGCGTATGGCGGCGCTGGCCGCGGGCGTCTTGGGGATTCAGCCGGAAGAAACGGCGGTCGCCTCAACCGGAGTAATCGGCGTACCCC
Organism: Treponema sp.; assembly: GCA_031280065.1. The sequence continues at coordinate 1,576 of JAITHH010000270.1, forward strand.
TGCCCATCGAGGCCATCGAGGGAGGTATCGCCGCCCTGGGAAACGCCCTCCGCGCTGACGAAGCGGGCCACGCCGCCGCCCTGGAAGCCATCATGACCACCGACACCCGGAAGAAAGAAGGGGCCCTGGAGTTTGTCCTCCCCGGAAACGGAAGCGCGGGGAAGGCGCGGCTGGGGGGCATGGCCAAAGGATCGGGGATGATTCACCCCAACATGGCCACCATGCTGAGTTTCATCACGACTGACGCGGCCATAGACGCCCCGCTTCTGGACGCGGCCCTGCGCCGGGCAGTCAAGCGCTCGTTTAACCGCCTGACCATAGACGGCGACACCTCCACCAACGACATGATCCTCATCATGGCCAACGGCGAGGCGGGCAGCGCCCCCATTGAGGCGGGCAGCCCGGCCTTTGAAGCCTTTGCGTCGGCCCTTGAAAGCCTCTGCGTCAAACTGGCCCGCGCCATGGCCCGGGACGGAGAGGGCGCGACCAAACTGGTAACGGTTACGGTGAGCGGCGCCGAGGACGAGGAATCCGCCGGGCGGATGGCAAAGTCCGTGGCCGCTTCCAGCCTGGTCAAGGCCGCCTGCTTCGGCGCGGACGCCAACTGGGGCCGCGTACTCTGCGCTTTGGGCTATGCCGGGGCCGAACTGAATCCCGCCGGGGTGGACGTGTCCTTCGCCAGCCGGGCCGGGACGATTCCGGTCTGCCGGAAAGGGGGCCCGCTTCCCTTTAGCGAGGAAACGGCCAAGCGCATCCTTTCCGAAGAGGAAATTGAAATCCGCGTAACCCTTGACGGCGCGGGCCCCGCTGTTACGGTCTGGGGCTGCGATCTCAGCTATGACTATGTTAGGATCAACGGCGATTACCGGAGCTGAATCCCGCGCCGGGCAGCCGGGCTTCCGGCAATCTTATATATAAGGAAGAAAGATGAATAACAGCGATCACATCGGCGCGCTCGTGCAGGCATTGCCCTACATACAGCGCTTCCGGGGGAAGGTCATCGTGGTAAAGTACGGCGGAAACGCCATGATCAACGCCGAACTCAAGGCGGCGGTGATTCAGGACCTGATCCTTCTCAGCGCGGCGGGAATCCGTATTGTACTGGTTCACGGCGGCGGCCCGGAGATCGAGGCCGTGCTCAAGGCCCTGGGCAAGGAGAGCCGCTTTGTCCGGGGACTGCGCTACACCGACGAGGAGACCATGGAAGTGGTGCAGATGGTCCTCTGCGGCAAGGTGAACAAGGATATAACCGCCCTGATACAGGGGGCGGGGGGCAAGGCCCTGGGGCTCTGCGGCATTGACGGGGCCCTGCTCCAGGCCCGGCGGCTGCGGCCCGGCGGGGAAGACCTGGGCCTGGTGGGGGACATCGAGCGGGTGGACACGGCGGTGCTGGAGGGGGCGCTGGCAAGCGGCGCGATCCCCGTGATCTCCTCGGTGGCCTTGGGAATCGGGGAGGAGGCGGGCCGTTCCCTCAACGTGAACGCCGACACCGCCGCCGCGCGGATTGCCGCCGCCATGGGCGCGGAGAAACTCGTCCTGATGACCGACGTGCGGGGCATTCTCCGGGATGTACAAAGCCCGGACAGCCTCATCAGCGCGATCTCTCTGCCGGAACTGGCGGCCCTGATCCGGGAGGGAATCATCAGTAAGGGGATGATCCCCAAGGCGGAGTGCTGCGCCCTGGCCCTGGACGGCGGCGTACGGGCGGCCCATATCATTGACGGCAGGCTGCCCCACGCCCTGCTCATCGAACTGTTCACCGGCCAGGGCATTGGCACGATGATCGAACGGGAAAACGGAGGAAACAATGACTGATGTGTTTATGAATACGTACCAGCGGCTGCCGGTAACTTTTGTCCGGGGGGAGGGCTCCTGGCTGGAGGACGGGCAGGGGAAGCGCTATCTGGACTTTACCGCAGGCATCGCGGTGAATTGCCTGGGGCATGGTTATCCGCCCCTGGTCAAGGCCATCGCGGAGCAGGCGGCGAAGTTTAACCACGTGTGCAACTACTACCAAAGCGATGTTGCGGCGGCCTTTGCGGAAAAGCTGGCTGCGGCCTGCGCCCCGGCGGGGATGCGCACGGTCTTTTTGGGGAATTCCGGCGCGGAGGCCAATGAAGGGGCCTGCAAGATCGCCCGCAAGTATTCCCTCCGAAAATACGGGCCGGGCCGCCATACCATCATCACGCTCAAGGGAAGTTTCCACGGCAGAACCATCACCACCCTCGCGGCCACGGGGCAGGAGAAGTTTCACCAGGACTTCGGCCCTTTCACCGAGGGCTTCCGCTATATTCCTCCCGGCGATGTTGAGGCCCTGGATCGGGCCCTGGACAGTACGGTCTGCGGTCTGTTTATCGAGGCGGTTCAAGGCGAAAGCGGCATACGCCCCCAGGAACCGCGCTATATCGAGGCTGCGGCGCGGTACTGCGCGGAGCGGGACATACTCTTGATGTTCGACGAGATTCAGTGCGGGGTAGGGCGTACGGGGACCTTCCTTGCTTGTGAAGCCTACGGGGTGAAGCCCGACGCCGTTACCCTTGCCAAGGGCCTGTGCGGGGGAGTGCCCGCAGGCGCGGTGCTGGCCGGGGAAAAGGCCGCCGGCGTCCTTGGTCCGGGGGATCACGGCAGTACGTTTGGGGG
>JAITHH010000086.1 GCA_031280065.1 Treponema sp.
CGGGAAGGGACGCTGCTCTGCCCCCGGTGCGCGGAGCGCTCAGGCCGCGCTCCCCATACCATGATCCCCCTTGGCCCGGCAAGCCGCCGCTGGCTGCTCGCGGTACAGGAGCGGGACCCTTCGCTCCTGGTGAATTTCCCTCTGGACAATAACGCGGCGCGGGAAGTCAAGGCGATAGCGACCGCGATACTGAGCGGCGCATTGGGCAGGCGGCTTGCAACCTGGGATATGCGTTTTTAGAAAACAGATGTACGCAGATTGCGAACCTTCGGTTCGACGCTGATGCTGTTTCTCTTCATCTGTACCATCCTTTTTATCCGTGCAATCTGCGGTTCCAAGACAACTGTTCTTTAGAAAAAAATGAATTCCCCCGCGCAGCGGATCTCGTCGCAGTATTCACAGCGGTACGTCAACTGCTCCGCATTCTCCAGATGAAAAATGTGGGGAACATAGGTCTCGGTGGAGGTGATGCAGCGGGGGTTTTTGCAGCGCAGCACATTCTGTACCCGCAGGGGAAGCTGGAGCTTGATCTTCCCGCTGATCTCCTCGTTCTCGATGATGTTCACCGTGATATTCGGATCGATGAGGCCCAGCACGGCAAAGTCGATAGTGATGGTGTTGTCGATCTTGATGATGTCCTTCCTGCCCATCCGCACGGAACTGGCGTTGACGACAAAGGCCACCGTATAAGGGGCCTTGTCCAGGCCGAGCCAGTTGAATATCCGTATGCCCTGCCCCGCCCGGATATGATCGATTACGATGCCGTTCTTGATTTTAGTGATATTCAGCATTTACTGTACCGCTCCCAATATCGAAGCTAAGAGGGCCATGCGGACGTACATACCGTAGCGGGCCTGCTTGAAGTAGGCGGCCCGGGGGTCCGCGTCCACCTCCATCGCGATCTCGTTCACCCGTGGAAGCGGGTGCAGGACGATCATGTCCTTCCGGGCCAGCGCCATCTTCTCGCGGTTGAGAATATAACTGTCTTTAAGGCGGATATAGTCTTCCTCGTTAAAGAACCGTTCCCGCTGGACGCGGGTCATGTAGAGTACATCCAGTTCCGGCATGACGTCCTCCAGACGCGCGGTCTCGGTATAGGCGGTTCCCGCCTTGGCAAGAATCCCCCCGGTGATGTAGGCGGGAATCCGCAGTTCCTGGGGGGACACAAAGACCAGCCGCCCGCCCGGATACCGGGACAGGGCGGCGGCAAGGGAGTGAACGGTGCGCCCGAATTTGAGGTCTCCGCAGAAGCCCACGGTGAGTCCCTGGACGGTTCCATGCAGCCGCCTGATGGTGAGCAGGTCCGTCAGGGTTTGGGTGGGGTGATGGTGGCCGCCGTCTCCGGCGTTGATCACCGGCACATCGGAACAGCGGGAGGCCAGCAGCGCGGACCCTTCCTTGGGGTTGCGCATGACGATGACGTCGGCATAACAGGCGGCCATGCGGATCGTATCGGCCAGGCTCTCCCCCTTAACCGCGGAGCTTGAACCGGGATCGGCAAAGCCCAGACAGCTCCCCCCCAGGCGCAGCATGGCGGCTTCAAAACTGAGCCGGGTCCGGGTGCTGGGCTCGAAAAACAGCGCCCCCAACAGTTTTCCCCGGCAGCTTTCCCGCAGGTATGCGGGCTCCCGCTCGATCCGCTCCGCCAGATCGAAGAGCGCTTCCAGTTCCTCAACGCTGAAATTGCCCGGCTCTATCAGACTTCGTCCGGTAAGCATCTTTTCTCCTTTTGGCAGGGGATCCGGCCCTGCGTCCCCACCGGCGGCCATCGAGTCTTTGGTTCGCGCCCTCCGGCCCCCCCAACAAACGTGCCCGCAGGGCGTTGGCCCGGTGTTACGGCACGGCATAACGCTCGTTATCCCCCATGTTATCACACATACACGAAGGCTTTTTAGTCTGAGTAGTGCGCGGTCTAGCGCGTTGTTTGCAATGGGCGCATAATCATAGATTCGATAGCCATCTTATCCTTTGACTGCGCCTGCGGCAACGCCCTGGGTGATCTGCTTACGGAAGATCAGGTAGAAAATCACCATGGGGATCATCCCGATCACCAGCGCGGAGAACTGCTTACCGTAATCCGACGCCAGGGCCCCGGAAAACCGGCCTATACCAACCGGAATCGATTTGATTGCGTCATCGGAAGTGAGAATGTTGATAAGCATGAACTCGTTCCAGGTGCCCGTAAAGGTCAGGATACCCAAGGTTATAGCCACCGGCGCGGTCATGGGCAGGATGATGGCCGTGAATATCTTGAGGTACTTAGCCCCGTCTATCCGGGCGGACTCGATGAGCGCCCCGGGGATACTCTTGATGAATTCGGTCCCCAGGTATACTCCCATGGGGAGCCCCAGGCCCACATAGGGGATCAGTACCCCCAGCCGGGTATTGTAGAGTCCCACCGCGTTGACCATCAAAAAGAGGGGCACCATGATGGATTGCAGGGTCAAAAGTATCCCGATGATGAACATGCCGTGGAGAAACGGCGTGGCCCGGCTCTTTATCTTGGCAAAGGCAAAACCCGCCATAAAACCCAGGATAATAACCGCGCCCACGGTTACGGCGGTGTAGAACACGCTGTTCAGCATCAGGACGCCGAATTTTCCCATGCTCCAGGTATAGGGGTAGTTGCCGAAGAACCATATCTTGGGAAGGGCCAGCTTGCTGGAGGTGATGTACTCCTGGGTGGTCTTAAAGGACTGAAGGATCAGCCACAGGATAGGGTATATGGCCAAAACCGCAAAGAGGATCATCACCAGATACATGAGGGCCTTTGCGACGGGAGAACTTTTCTGTATGTCCGCCATGGGTTACTCCTTTCCGCCGAAGCGTTTTTCCACTGCCCTGGTCAGGCCGATCAGGATGAAGCTGATGACCACCATGACCGTGGAGATCGCATTTGCCAGGGGATAATTCACCGCCCCCTGGAAAGCCATCTTGTACATATACAGCGAGAGCACATTGGTTTGGTTCGCGGGCCCCCCCGCGGTCATCACATAGATAAGGTCAAAGGACTTGAGGGAGCCTGAAATAGCCAGGATAGAGCAGGTTACGATCACCCCCGATAGCGCGGGCAGGATGATATAGCCCAGGATCTGCCCTTCCTGGGCGCCGTCAATCCGGGCCGCCTCGATGATGGATGTGTCGATACGCTGGATGTTCGCCAGGAAGATGATCACGTACATGCCCGTATACATCCAGAGCATCACCACCAGGACCGGTATCATGGGCTGGTTGTTCAGGGTAAATTCAGCTCCGGGTTTTATGAGCCCTATGATTTCCATATACACGCTGTTGGAATTCAGGTAAAAACTCTTGAAGAGAATTCCAATGATAACCGGGGAAATGACATTGGGAAGGTAGATCATGGTCTGGAAGAAATCGACCCCCTTCACCATCCTGCGGGAAAGAATATACGCCAGGATAAAGCCCAGGGGTATCTGCCCGAACACGGACATGAGCACAATGAGCATGTTGTTTTTCAAAGCCAGATAGAAATAGTTGTTGGGGTTGGTAAATATTTCTATATAACTGGCTAAACCCGCGAACTTTAACCGGGGGTTGCCGAAGATCTTCCCGCCGTTGTAGCTGGTAAGGCTCAAGATGACCGAAAACACCGTGGGAAAGGCCATGACGGAAAAATAGATGAGCGCCGCGGGGAGCACCAGAATCATGTAGGAGAGCTGTTCCTCCCTCTTAGAAGTCAGATCGCGCACCCGTATCCTCCTAACAAAAAGAGGCTGTCCCGCACAGGCCAGCCTCCGATAGTACCTCTTCCTGAACCGCGGTCCCGGAAACTACTGCTTCGATTTCCAGGAGTCAAAGGCCCGCTGCGCGGCCTGGGCGACCTGCTGGGGCGTCTGACTTCCCATGCCGATGGCCTGGAGTC
>JAITHH010000109.1 GCA_031280065.1 Treponema sp.
CGGGTCTTTGAACTTGTCCAGGCGGACCCTTCGCTTTTGGCGGCCATTGCCGCGGGGGAACTGCCCGAAGCGTTCCTGGCCAAGCTCCAGCGGGAGGGAATCAGCCTGATCCCCCGGAAGTGGAACGAGATGAGCCGTTCCTGCTCCTGCCCCGATTACGGCGATCCCTGCAAGCACATGGCCGCGCTCTACTACATCATCGCCCGGGAGGTTGACGCGGACCCCTGCCTGCTCTTCCGGCTCCGGGGCGTTGACCTCAAGGACATCGGCGGACGCTACGGCGCCCGGTTGAGCGCGGGCCCGCTCAAGGAACTGCCCGCCCCCTTTACGGTGGAGGCGGCCCCGGATGAACGGCGCTTGTCTGACCGGGCCGCTCCGCCGGACTTCCCGGAGATTCCCCACTGCGCCTCCCTCATCCTCTCCCTGCTCCCCCCAAAACCCGCCTTCAGCGAGGGGGACTTCGCCGTAACCCTGGCCGCCTTCTACCATGACGCGGCCCGCTTTGTCCCCTGGCAGTCCGGCGATACCGGGGGGGACGCCGAAGCGATGGAACACTCCTTCTCCCGCTCCCGCTGGTCCCTGGAGTGCCCGAATCCCGGCCCCGGCTCCCAGCCGGTACTCCTGCGGAAAACCCTGTCCGGGGAGACGGAACGCTGGGGCGTCTACGATGCGTTCCTCTGTTTCCGGGACTTTTCCTCCGAGGACGGCACGGAGAACTATCGTTTCCTCTATTATCTATTCAAATTTCTCAATCTCCTCTGCGCCGCGGGGGCCTTCATCCCTTTTCCCATCATGGATAACGGGCGGCTTCGGGTCATCTGGCAGCCCTACCGGGCCCTCCCCCTGATCAGCGAAACGCTGAATACCCTGGCGGAGTATGAAGACCGGATGCTCTTCCTGGGCGAAGCCGGCGGCAAGGCGAAGAAACCGCGCTATGCCTCCAGCCGGAGCGTGGCGGACCTCCTCTCATCGGCGCTCCTGAACGAGCGGGTCCAGCGGACCTGGCTCTCCGGCGCGTCAGCGCGGCTCGGACAGGACGCCCTGGGGGAACTCTTCTTTAGGGGCGGGGCCATAGACGTATCATCCCCGGCGCGGCGGAGCCTCCCTGCGGGCATCGCTCACTGGCTTGCCGTGCTCCATCTCGACTTTCGCGCCTGGAAATACCGGTTTACCCTCAAGGCAGCGGGGAAATTTGCCCCCAGGGAGGACGAATCTGCGGATTTCAGCGTTCCGGGCTTTAACCTCTCCATGGAGGTTCTGCTGGAAGATGAAAACGGCGTAACCGCTGTTGCCTTGAAGGACGCGGCCAAGAAGACCGGGGCCATCGATGTCCTCAAGGCCCCCACGGCCCTTGCCAACTACCTCCCCGAAATCCGGGCCCTCACCACGCGGAAGACCGTGGAGCTTTCCCCGAACCGGCTCACGGACTTTCTTGATGAGGCCGCAGACCTCCTGGCCCGGCTGGGCATCGAGGTGATCTTCCCCAAGAGCCTCCGCCGGGAACTCAAACCCCGCCTGGTGATCAGCGCCCAGACGAAAAACGCCGGCTCCCTGGTGAATTACCTGAGCCTCAATAGCCTGCTGGACTGGAAATGGCAGATAGCCATCGGCGATACGGTACTGAACCCCCAGGAGTTCGCGGCGCTGCTCAAGCAGAAGAAGGGCCTGGTGCGCTTCCGCAATCAGTTCATCCGCCTGGACCCGGAGGAACTGGCCCGGCTCCTCAAGAACGCCGAATCCCAGCCTGCGGGGGTCAACGATTTCCTCAGGGCCCATTTTTCCGGGGACAGCGTACTGTCCTTTGACGCGGAAGCAATCATCCAAAGGCTCTTGAGCGAGCGCCCGTTTCCGGTTCCCCAGGGCCTCAACGCTTCCCTACGGGAGTACCAGGAGCGGGGCTGCCGCTGGGTCTGCTCCCTGCTCACCGCGGGCTTCGGCTGCATCCTCGCGGACGATATGGGCCTGGGCAAGACCGTCCAGGCCATCTCGGCCCTGCTCCGGCTGCGGGAGGACGGGCTGCTCGCGGACGGGTGCCTGGTGGCGGCCCCCGCGGCGCTCCTGGAAAACTGGGAGCGGGAACTGGGCCGCTTTGCCCCGGGCCTGACGGTGAGCCGCTACCACGGGAGCAAGCGCAGCCTGGACGCGGCGGCGGAGGTTTTCCTCACCACCTACCAGACCGCAGTACGGGATGCCGAAAAGCTCCGGGAGCGGGCCTTTTCGCTCCTCATCGCGGACGAGGCCCATTTGATGAAGAACGCGGAAACCAGGGGTGCGCGGACAATGAAGGGGCTCCGTTCCCAATTCCGCCTGGCCCTGTCCGGTACGCCGGTGGAAAACCGCCTGGAGGACATGCGCTCCCTGTTCGACTTCATCCTCCCCGGCTACCTGGGGACGCAGGCCCAGTTCAAGGAGGCGTGGCGGGTTCCCATCGAGGCGCTGCGGCGGAAGGACAAGGCCGAAGCCCTGCGGAAGATCACCGCGCCCTTCCTGCTGCGGCGGCTCAAGACCGACAAGGCGGTTATCGCGGACCTCCCGGACAAGGTGAGCATCAACGAATACGCGGCCCTGGAAAAGGGGCAGGCCGCGCTCTACCAGAGCATTGTGGCGGACACCATGGAAAAGATGGAAAAAATGGAAAAAGCGGACAAGACGGAGGAGCCGGGCCGGCGCCGGGCCCTCATCCTCTCGCTCCTCACGTCCCTCAAGCAGGTCTGCGATCATCCCCGGATCTACGACAAGGAAAGCCCGGCACGGTCTGATCTTTCGGGGAAGGCCATGCTCCTCCTCACCCTGCTGCGGGGAATTCTCGCGGGCCGGGAAAAGGCGCTGGTCTTTAGCCAGTATGTTGAAGCCCTGGAATGTCTGGAGACGATCATCCGGGACGAGCTGGGGGAGGAGGTTCTGCTCTACCACGGCGGCATGGGAACTAAACAGCGGAGCGCGGCGGTTGACCGCTTCCAGACTGACCCGGCGTGTCCGCTGCTCCTGGTAAGTCTGCGGGCCGGAGGGCTGGGGCTCAACCTGACCGCCGCAAGCCGGGTGATTCACTACGATTTGTGGTACAACCCGGCGGTGGAGAATCAGGCCACGGACCGGGCCTTCCGCATCGGCCAAACACGGAATGTCTTTGTCCACCGCCTTATCACGAAGAACAGTTTTGAGGAGAAGATCGACGCCATGCTCCAAAGCAAGCGGGAGCTGGCGGACCTGACCGTGGCTTC
>JAITHH010000114.1 GCA_031280065.1 Treponema sp.
TGCTATGGTCTTTCAGCTTGTTGATACGTTCAAGTCTAGCACATTGCCAAAGGAAATACAATTAAGGTATGCTGGTGTTAAGGAGTATGTATGGATTTTGTAAAAGATATGCGGCATAAAGCGAAGTCTTTGGCCAAACGGCTCGTGCTGGCCGAAGGGACGGAACCCCGGACAATCCGGGCCGCCCGGATCATCACCGACGAAGGGCTTGCCGGCTCGGTTACCCTGGTAGGAGCCGAGGCCGAAATCCTGAAAACCGCCGAGGAAGAGGGGGTCTCCTTAGACGGCGTCAGCCTGGTCAATCCCCTTACCTCCCCCGCCGCCGGGAAGTACGCCCAGGAGTTCTACGAGCTTCGGAAAAACAAGGGCATGACCCTGGAACAGGCGCAGCAGGATATGCTCCACTTCCTCCGCTGGGGGGCGATGATGGTGCACAAGGGAGATGCCGACGCCATGGTTGCGGGCGCGGAGAGCGCTACCGCCGACGTACTCCGGGCGGGCTTGTCCATCATCGGCACCAGGGCCGGTTCCAAGACTGCGTCTTCCTGCTTTGTCATGCAGGCGGCGGACAAGAACTGGGGCGTTGACGGCGCGCTGATCTTCTCCGACTGCGCGGTGGTTCCCGACCCCACGGCGGAGCAGTTGGCGGAAATTGCCCTGGCCGCGGCCCAGTCCTGCCGTGAATTCCTCGGCGCGGAACCGGTTGTTGCCCTGCTGTCCTTTTCCACCAAGGGTTCCGGCGGGAATCATCCCGATGTGCTCAAGGTGAAGAGCGCGCTGGAAATCGTGAAGTCCCGCGAGCCCTCGCTGTGTATTGACGGGGAGCTGCAGGCCGACGCCGCGCTCGTGCCCCAGGTAACGGACAAGAAAGCGCCGGGGAGTCCGATCCGGGGCAAGGTAAACACGCTGGTTTTCCCTGACTTGGGCGCGGGGAATATTGGCTACAAGCTGGTTCAGCGTTTGGGCCGGGCCGAAGCCTTTGGCCCCTTCCTCCAGGGATTCGCCAAGCCTATCAGCGATCTGTCCCGGGGCGCGTCAGTCGAAGATATTGTGGTTACCTCAGCCGTAACCCTGGCCCGCTCGTAAGAGCCTATTCAAATTGTGGATTTTTACGGTCAATAGACCGCAAAAATCCCGATTTTCGGGCTCTGCGAACCTTCGGTTCGATGGAGCCTGCAAGGTAGAATTTTGGCGTTTGCAACGCCAAAATTCCAGATTTTGTACAGGCTCTAACAAGTTCAAGGACGGCTGGATTATCCCGGATAAACTGCCCGATCCCCGGCCCCCAGCCCTGCGTATGTGGCTGGACGGCATCATCGACGGAAAGCCCATTCCCTTTGACACTGAACGGGGCATCGCGCTGACAGAGCTTTTGGAAAACGCCTACCTTTCCCACAGGGAACAGCGGATTGTGACGATATAAAAAATACGGGGGGCCGCAGGCCTCCCGTACCCTTTTCGCCTCGCCATCATTATGTTCAATGGGTGCGCCCGCCGCAAAATTTCTTAAAATTTTTCTTGACATCTCTTGAAAACGGTGTAATCATAATTTTATTATAAATCGCATGTTTTTAGGCAGTATTCAGGTACGAATCGTCAGCGAGAGGGGTCTGTTTACTACTGTCAACAACTTAAGAATTTCCCTCGGCAATTTGATTTATGATTGTGGTGAAACCGCGCTTGCCGGGATGTTCCTTCTCTGCGACCAGTTCCCGCGTCAGCCGCTCACGGACTCTTCCTTCGCCATCGCCGCTTCTATCAGCCGGTCCTCGTATACCCCTGCCGCGTGATTCTACGGCCATTTTGCGGGCCTTTCGTTGTGTCCATTTCCCAGCGGCCCGTTTCGATCCGGCTGTTGGCCGCTTCACCTCGATGATCAATACTTCGCTCTATAGCTCCGATACGGCTGTACACGGGCGGTTTTCCAGCGAAAGCGGCGGCGCCGGACTCCGCTCTGACGGCGTTTTGGACCCGTCCTCATCCAGTAACGGTAAAGCTCGAATTGCCAGTATCACCCTGCCCGCTGGGGCGACCGGTATCAGCAACGCCTTCCAGGGCTACACCGCCCTTAAGAGCATTACCCTGGGCGCAACGCCGCCCAAGCTGGGCGCCAATATATGCTCCGGCCTCTCCGCCCGTACGATAACGGTACGAATTCCCGAAAGCGCCCTAGAAGCCTATGGCGTTTATACCATTCAAAAGGAAGTTACCAGTACCAGTAGCGGGGAAACCACCATTAAGAAAGAAGTCGTCTTTGACAACGCCGCCAGTTCCGCCAACAACTGGGGTAACGGCTTCCGGGGCTGGGGCGGAACGGCTTCCCAATCTGGCAGCGTCAACACCAACATCACCTTGAAGTTCGAGACCTACTAAGACAACCAGAGAAGAGAGAAGCGGCGGCTTATTTCTTCTCTGGCGGCGCTTGGCTGTCCGCTTCCGGTGCCGCGCCGGATTCATCCGCGTCCTTCGGCTGCTCCGGCGGGGCCCGGATGTCCGCCGCGAGTTTGCGGATTTCTTCTTTCCCCTCATCATCCAGGCCCTCTTCTTCCAGCAGGGATTCCAGCGCATCCGCGTCAGCAAAACCTTCGGCAACCGCCTGGCCCAGTTCCTTAAGCCACTCCCCGCTCCCGGAATCAGCCTTGAGCAGAAGCCGCGCAAGGGCAAAACGCACCGTTTGGCGCTCCGGCCCCTTGCCTTTGGAAGCGCTTCCGCCCGCAGCTGACTGCCCGGAAGTCACCCCCATAGGGGCCGCGACAAGAATACTCCGGTATTCCTCCAGTGCGCGGGCGTAAAACGCCTCCTTTTCCAAAAGCTGGGCGTACTCATAACGGACATTCGCGTCCGTGTTGTTTTGCAGCCACTTGGCGTAGTTATCCAGCGCCTCCGGTTTCTCCTGCTTGTTCTGAGAACGGGCCAGCAGGAGTACCGCGTCAGCGTTATCTTCTATTGTATAGGGGTATTTGAGCAGCTCCGCTTCAGCCGCCTCATACTTGTCCAGCGCAAAGAGGATAAGCCCGTAGTTGTAGCCGTCATCCGCGCTTTCGGGAACCAGCGCCAGTACCCGCGCATAGAGCGCCTCCGCCTCGATCAGCCCGCCGGTCTTGATCCGGGTGTACGCCGCGGCTTTCAGCGCCAGAATGTTCTGCGGGTCCTGGTCAAGGATGCGGTTGAAATACCGAAGCGCCTCCTCGTACCGGCCCCGCTCAAAGGCGATTCTGCCCAGATTGTATTCCGAAGCCGCCTTGGTCTTGTCCAGCGTCCGGGCCCGGATGAGCCAGCGCTCCGCCTCCTCGTACTTGCCCAATTCAAAATACGCCATGCCCAGGGAGTAATACTCCTCCGCGGAGGCGGCCCCCTGAAAACTGGCGCAGGAAGCCGTGAACAGGACAAACAGAAAAAGCCAGGCCCGCCGGAGAGCAGACAAAAGGGGCGGGGGACAATTCATTTGGGCGTACCGAGTACGGTGTCCTCGATCTCCCGCAGTTGGGCCCGGTACAGCCGGGCAATGTTGGCCCCGTAATCGGCCACCAACTGGATGATGTTCCGCTGAAAGGTCTCCGTGTCCCTGCCGTTGATCCGGTCCCCGGCGTCTCCCAGTCCGGGCAGGATGTAGGCTGCGTCATTGAGCACCGGGTCCATCCACAGGGTGAATACCTGGCAGTTGTCCAGCGCCCTGACGACCCGCAGCGCCCCTTTGAGGGCGGCGATGACATTGAAAAACAGCACCGACCGGGGCTTTATCCCCTGCTCAAGGAGGTACTTCACCACGGTTACGAGGCTTCCGCCGGTGGCATTCATCGGGTCAGCGAAGACTAAGTCTTTGCCGTCCAGCCGGGAGAGGTCGAAATACGAACGGTCCAGATTGAGGATGTACTCCATGTCGTTCTCACGCTTGGTATCGTCCCGCCGGATTCTGAAGAGGGCGAAGGGCGTTACATAGCCGTGGGAGGAATACTCCTGTATCTCCTTGGACATGATCATCGAGGGCAGGAGCGCTCCCCGGAGCATGACGCACATGACGGTGTTCTCGATCTTGTCGTCGATGTTGGTAATTTTATGCACGGCGTAATTCTGCACGGGCTGGACGACCGGGGTTTTGACGATGAGGTAGTTTTTATTCTCCCCCGGCGTGCCGCCGTAAGCGAGCTTGAAGAGCATCTCGTAGGCCCGCTGGATATAGTAGACGAATTCCTGGTTTTCCGTGCGCACATCCCGCAGTTTGGCGATGACCCGCGAGGCTTCGGAGTGGCTTTCCTGGGGGGTGAGGAACGAATAGACCCGGATTCCCGGTTCGTTCTTGCAAATGTTCTGCATCAGGGCGCCCATTTCATTGTAGAGTCCGATGAGCCGCTCTTCCTCTCTTCTCCGCTCCAGGGCTGATTGGGTAATCGAGAGGATGTTGAAGCAGCCCAGCACGTCCCGGTAAAAGCCGTCCATACGGGCGATGGATTCTTTATCCGGGCCGGTGAGCAGGCCGTCCAGGTCTTCGGCTTTGAGTATGACGCTGTTCATGGGTCTATCATACCGGGGGGAGGGCCGAGTTGTCAAATCACCATGCAAAGGCCATGTATGACGGTGTGCTATACAAAGGCCGCTTTATATGGAACCGCCTAAAAAACGTCCCGCGGCGTCCACGGATTTAAACCACAGATGGCACGGATGTACACAGATTGCGAACCTTCAGTTCGACGCTGATGGGGTTTCTTTTCATCTGCGACATCCGTTTCATCAGTGCAATCTGCGGTTCCCTGGTAACTGTTTTCTTTACCACAGAAAACGCAGAAACCGCACGGAAAAGGGTTTCTTTTCCGCATCGCTTTCGCCTGCCTGCGGGAGGCAGGTGTCTTCCGTGTTTAGGTTTGCTTAAATCAGTGCTTCCCTTTGAATAGGCTCTTAGAGCCTGTTCAAAATCTGGAATTTTGGCGTTACAAACGCCAAAATTCTACTTTGCAGGC
>JAITHH010000261.1 GCA_031280065.1 Treponema sp.
TTTAGCCTGTCCTTTTTTCGATAGTAATTCGGACTTGCCGGGGCCCCTCAGCGTCCCCGTTTTTTCCAGCGGATGTAGACCTGCCGTCCCGTGCCGTTTTCCTGGGGGCGCTCCTCGATCTCGAACTGGGAGATGGCCCGGAACAGGTCGCCCAGCTTACGGAACCCATAGTTGCGCGGGTCGAACTCGCTGGAACGCAGGGTTATCTTCTGCCCCACCCCGCCCAGGTAGGCCCAGCCCGATTCATCGGCCAGGTCGTCCACCGCTTCCCTCAGCAGCTTGAGGAGCTTCCGGTCCACCTTGAATTCCTTGCGGGGCCTGGCCGCGGGTTTGGCGTCATCCTCATCGGCCTCTTCCTGCGCCTCTTTGAGAATCTCCGTGTAGATGAACTTATCGCAGACCGAGACAAAGGCCCGCGGGGTCTTCTTCTCCCCGAAGCCGTAGACCGTGCGCCCGCTTTCCCGCAGCCGCGCCGCCAGGCGGGTAAAGTCTGAATCGCTGGAGACGATGCAGAAACCGTCCAGCTTTTCCGTGTACAAGAGGTCCATCGCGTCGATGATCATGGCCGAGTCGGTCGCGTTCTTGCCGGTCGTATAGGAGAACTGCTGAATCGGCTGAATGGCGTATTCCAAAAGCCGGTCTTTCCACGAGCGGAGGTTGCTGCTCGTCCAGTCGCCGTATATCCGCTTGACGCTGGCCACGCCGTATTTGGCCACTTCGCTCAAAAGCCCCTCGATGATCGCGGGCTGGGTGTTGTCGGCGTCGATGAGTACGGCGAGTTTCGCCTGGCTCAACTCCGCCGACTGGCTGGAAAAAGGTAACAGGGGCATGGTTATTCTCCAAAGAGTGATTTTCTCATCCGCCGTATCAGACTTATCTTCCCCAGGGGCAGCCGGACCGGTTCGGCGTCCGCGCCTTCCCCGCCCAGGGGTTTGAGGACCAGGATGGTCTCCCCGGCCTTTTTCTCAAGCCCTTCGGGGGTGCCGAACAGACGGTTTTCCCCGCCGCCGCTCAGGGGCCAGTGAATCTCTACCATAGATTTGGAGGTCAGCGCCTGCTTTGCCACGAGGTTTTTTCCCACGTAGTCCAGATTCCGGGCCTCGGTCTTTTCAAAGCGGACGGGCCCCCC
Source organism: Treponema sp. (assembly GCA_031280065.1). Next base: position 1,130 of record JAITHH010000261.1, read on the forward strand.
GTTCAATTGGGATTCAGCCAGGATGAGCCGCCGGTCGATCCGCGCGGCAAGCTCGTCCCGGTCCGCCTTGGGCAGGGCCAGCGCCTCCAGCGCCCGCCTGAACCGCTCCTGGTACGCCGCCGCCGCCCCGGAGGACGCCGGTTCGTCCGCGTCCCCCGCTCCTTCCGCCGGTTTAACAGACTCAGGGGCGGGAGCGGCAAAACCGCTGTCCAGGACCGGGTAGAACGCGGCGCGTTCAGATGCGGGGTCCGGCGGAGAGAGGGGCGGCTGGGCGATGATGTCAACGCCGGCCCGTTCCAGCGCCTCCGCAACGGCCTGCCTGTCCGTCTCCGCCAAGAGGTAGACGCCCGGCGCGAGGGCCCGCACAACGTACCGGGTCAAGGGCCCGGTCTCCGCCAGGTAGCGCCGGTCTTCCGCAAGGCAGAGTACCGCGCCCTGGTACAGGGAAACCGCCGTATAGCGTTTCTCCCAATCCTCCAAGGTCCAGCGGAGGTTCTGATCAAGCGGCGCGCCGGAGAGCTTTTCCAGGTGGGCGAGCATGGCCTCCGCTTCCAGGCCCCGGTCAAAGCCCCGCACCGCCGATTCGCGGGTCAGCTCAAAGCGCGGCGCGGCCCCGGTGTCCGCAACCGCGCAGAAGGAAGCGAGGAACAGGGCGTCGTTAAAGGCGATCTCCGGGTAGAGGATGCAGGAAAAGGCCGTATCCATGGCGATTACCGGACGCTCCGGCCCGCTTTCCTTCCGGGGCGGCTCGATCTGGAAGAGGGCGGGCGCGGGAATCCAGTTCCGCTGGAACGCCGGGGCCACAAGCCCCGTCTTCTCCAGGGATTCCAGGAGCGTATCAAACGAGGCGGTATCAAAGACCGGCGAGGACAGGATGCTCCGCGAATGGGCGGCTTCATCCCGGCTGATGAGGTATGCGGCCCGCCTGATGGTCGTCCAGGGATAGGCGCGGTCCGCGGAGAACTGGCTGGTAAGCCGCCTGATGAAGCGGGCCGTGCGCGGCGTACGCCCCCGGGACGTATATTCTGCGGGGTCTTCGGTCAGGGAGAGGTACATTCCCGCCGCCAGGTATTCCAGCCGGTCCCGTGCGGGAAGCGCCGCGAAGGACCAGAGCCCCCGCCTTCCCCCTCCGCCGTCCGCCCGGACCAGACCCAGACGGAGCAGGGCCCCGTAAAAGGCCTCCAGGGCCAGACCGGGGAAGAGCCGCTGTCCCTCTTCGAGCGCCTTTTTCCGCAGCCCCTCCGCGCCTGCTTCCCCGGCGAAGAAGGCGAACAGCGCCGCCAGGAGCCGCGCATCCCAGAGCATCCGCGCCGGCGGCGGAGCGGACGCCGTGTTTCCCGGCGCGGACTGACCGCCCGCGTCAAGGGGCGTTGAGGGGAACAGCGGCCCGGGACGGGCGATGAAGGGAGCCAAAACCGGCTTGAGCAGGGGGTTCAGCGCCAGACGGGGGCCTCCGTCATCCCGGAAGCGGTAGACGATAAAGCGTTCTTCCAAGTTGAGTATCAGCCCGTGAAGCTCCACGTAGGAATACTCCCCGGTCAAGAAGCGCTCCAGCTCACCGGGCGCGGGCCCCCCCAAGAGGGCAATGGCGGCGATGACCCGGTGTTCCCCCGGACCGATGTAGGCGCTCAACGCCTCCTGAATATCCTGGCGGACGAGAAACGCCGTCAGGTCTTCCATGAGGCGGTGCTTGTTGTACGGGGTCGTGATGTTGCCGAAGACGCTCCGCAGGAGTTCGAAGAAAGCCGTGTCCGGCAGGGTAAGGAGCGCTGACTTCCAGTCCTCCAGCGGGCGGAAGGGCGCGGGGGCCTCGACTAAATCCGTAAAACTCATGCCGGCTGCCCTCCCTCCGCCGAAAGTTCACCGGCGTTCCAATGCTGAATCGAGTATTTGTAGCCCTGTTCCGCCAGGAATTTCTGACGGTTGGCCGCGAAGTCCTCTTCCACAGTATAACGGGACACCAGCGTATAGAAGTAGGAATTCCTGCCTTTGGGCCGGAGAATCCGGCCCAGGCGCTGGGCCTCTTCCTGCCGGGACCCGAAGGAGCCGGAAACCTGAATCGCCATCGACGCGTCGGGCAGGTCGATGGCAAAGTTCGCCACCTTGGAAACCACGATGACCCGCACTTCCCCCCGTTTGAACGCGCCGTAGACCCGCTCCCGCTCGGCGTTGGAAGTTTTGCCCGTGATCAGCGGCGCTTTGAGGAGTTTCGCCAAGGATTCGAGCTGGCTGATGTACTGTCCTATTACCAAAATGAAGTCCTCCCGGTGGTTTTCCACCAATTGCCGCGCCGCGATCTCCTTGAGGGGGTTTTCACTGGCGATGCGGTATTTTTCCCTGGGCGCGGCGACCGCGTAGGGGGTCTTGAGCTGCTCCGGCATATCCAGGCGTATCTCCGTACAGAGGGCTTCGGCGATCCAGCCCCGGCTCTCCAGGTCCTTCCACGGCACGTCGTAGCGTTTGGGCCCCACCAGGCTGAACACCGCGTCCTCCGCGCCGTCCTCGCGCACGAGCGTGGCGGTGAGTCCCAGCCGCCTGACCGCCTGAAGCTCCGCCGTAACCCGGAATACCGGCGCGGGGAGCAGGTGCACTTCGTCATAGATGATGAGGCCCCAGGGCCGCTCCCTGAACAGCTTGAAGTGGGGAAAATCCGCGTCCTTGCCGGGCCGCCAGGTGAGAATCTGGTAGGTCGCCACGGTAACCGGCGCGGTGGACTTGGAATCCCCGGTGTATTCGGCTATCTGCTCCGGCGTGAGGTCCGTCTTGTCCAGCAGTTCGTCTATCCACTGATGAACCGCTGCCACGTTGGTGGTGAGCACCAAGGTGTTGGTTTGGAGGAGGGCCATGACGATCATGCCCACCACTGTTTTGCCGGAGCCGCAGGGGAGCACCACCACGCCGTAGCCGGTTCCCGGCGCCCCGTCTCCCACGACCGCCTGAGCCGCCTCTACCTGGTAGTCCCGGGGCCCAAATGGTTTTCCGCACCCGGCGGTTTCCCGGAGCGCGACCGCCAGCGTCTCCCCGGCGGCCAGGGGCGCTTCGTCCTGAACGGGCCAGCCGAGCCGGATGAGTTCCCGTTTGACGGTTCCCCGGTCGGTCAGGCGCAGGCGGAAGCCCCCGCTGGTCTTGGTCAGATACTTTTCCAGGGGTTTAGACGCCCCGATTTCCGCCCGGATCGCCTCCTCCTGCGCGGTGAGCAAGAGGGTATCAGGCGGCTGCGAGGGGATTTCATCATCCGCCGCGAGCCGTATCTTGCCGTAGCGGGCCATGGTATCGGCGAACCCGTCCACGATGCCTTCGGGCACGGCGTAGCGGCTGTAGGTCTCCAGCGCCCGCCGTATATCGGCGGGGGCAAGACCGGCGCTGGCCGCGTTCCACAAGGACAGGGGGCTGATCTTGAAGGTATGAATGTGTTCCGGCGACTTTTCCAACTCCGCAAAGGGCATGATAGCGGCGCGGGCCGCGTCCGCCAGCGGGGCGTGTACATCAAGCAGCAAGGTGCGGTCGCTCTGCACGATCAGGGGGTTCGATGGGTCAACTGCCATAACTTCTCCATTATAGTTTGAACGGAGGGGAAAAGCAATGGAACGCGGCGCGGCCCCAGCAATTCCGAATTCGGAATTGCTATAGGAAAAAGGACAGCCTAAACGCCCTGCGGGCGCGTTTATTGGGGGGCCTGTCTGCTGGTCAAAATGGAACCTCCCCTGGGGGTCCCCTCCATTTTGACCACAGACACCCCCTTCGACAGTCCCTGAAGGCTGTCCTTTTTCAAACCCCGTCCATTCGGATTGCTTCTTAAACAAGGTATTCAAGGTAAAAACGGTACAAATAGCAGGCTATTTGC
>JAITHH010000265.1 GCA_031280065.1 Treponema sp.
CCCCCGCAAACTATGCATCTCGAAGAAAGGCCAGATAACCCCGGTATGTAGTGAAGAGATCGATCTTGCTAATTACCTCAAAAGGAGAATGCATGGACAAAACCGGAATACCGCAGTCCAGCACTTCCATCCCCAGCCCGGCGGCATAGCGGGCAATCGTGCCCCCGCCGCCCTTGTCCACCTTACCTAAGTCTCCATACTGCCAGCTTACCCCGTTCCGGTCCAGCAGGTCCCGCACCTTCCGGTAGAATTCCGCGTTGGCGTCGCTGCCCCCATACTTGCCCCCGGAACCGGTATACTTGGAAAGCACCATGCCTCTGCCCAAAAACGAGGCGTTCTTCTTGTCATACACCGAATCGAAGTTGGGATCATAGGCGGAATTCACATCAGCAGACAGCATGGACGAATGGGTAAGACAGCGGCGCGCGTTCATCTCCCCCGCTTCCCCGGTTTTCGCGCACAAACCCGCGATAAAATCCTCCAAAAAACGGGACTGAGCCCCTGTGTTCCCCATCGAGCCAATCTCCTCTTTGTCGGTGAACAGGCAGGCCGCCGTCTTTTCCACCGGCGCATCCCGCGTAATGTCCAGGATCGCCCGCAGGGCGGCGTAGGCGCAGGACCGGTCGTCGTGACCGTACGCGCCGATCATACTCCGGTCAAAGCCGATGTCCCTAGCCCGGTGCGCGGGGACGAATTCTAGTTCCGCGCCGGGAAAGTCCCCCTCAGTCAGGCCGTACTGCTCGTTTAGGAGTTTGAGGATGTTGAGCTTTACCTTTTCCTTTACCTTCTCATCGGCAAAGGGCCGGGACCCGGCGAGAATATTCAGGTCCTCGCCCATAACAAACTCAGACGCCTTTTTCTGCATCTGCTCCTTGGCCAGATGGGGCAGGAGATCGGTAATCGTAAAGACCGGGTCTCCCGCATCCTCCCCAAGGCGCAGTTCGATCTTTCCGCCGTCCCTGGTAAAAATTACCCCGTGAAGGGCCAGAGGAATGGCCGTCCACTGGTAATGTTTGATTCCCCCATAGTACTGGGTGTCGAAGAATGCCATATCCCCATCCTCGTAGAGAGGATTGGTCTTGAGATCGATCCGGGGCGAGTCCGCGTGGGCCCCCACCAGGTTTAGCCCGCTGGAAAGCGGCCCGGAACCCAGGACGGCGAAGGCCAGAGACTTATTCCGGTTGTTGTGGTAGACCTTCGCGCCGGGCTCAAGCGGCCCTGCCGCCCGGTCAATATCCTGAAACCCGGCTGCCTCAAGCAGGACCAGACTTTCAGCGATGCATTCCCGTTCGGTCTTGCCCCGGTCCAGAAAACCCCTGTAATCATCCGCGAAACGCGCGATCCGATCCGCCGTTTCCCTATCGGCCTGCTCCCAGCAATTCTTCTTGGTGACGCAGAGCTTCTCCGCCAGGAGCTGCCCTTCACTCTTCTTGCCGTTTTCCGCACCTTCCGCCATAACCCCGCTCCTTACCGCTTATATTTCAGCGTTTCAAGGGTTGCGCTGCCCCGGACAACCTTAAACCAGAGGTCTTTCCCCTCCGCGCCCTTCAACAGGCGGTAGAAGGACGCAATATCCCGCACCGGCTGACCGCTGAGTTCCACAATCCGGTCTTCCCGCTGGAGTCCGATGACCCCTGCGGGGCTGTCGTTGATCACCTGGGCGGCTATCACCCCTTGCACGTTCGGGTCGAGTCTCAGGCTGTCCCGCAGCGCCGGGGTAATGGGTATGGCGGTAACCCCCGGCCAGAGCTTCTTATTGTCCGCAGCGATGGCGTCGTCCCGTATGTCGATACGCGCCGTTGTGTCCTTGGAAACGCCGTCCCGGACAAAGGTAAAGGACGCATTGGTTCCAGGCTTAATATCCCCGACCGCCAAGGTCAGGGCATTCACCCCCCGCACTTCCTTTCCATTAATATGCGTGATAAAATCGCCGGGCTGAATTCCCCCCTTATTCGCGGGGGAATCGATAAACACATTGGTAGCCAGGGCGCCACGCTTGTCTCCAAGATTCAGCGCGCGGGAAAGGTCCTGGTCAGTCTCCATGAGCGATACCCCCAGCCAGCCGTAACGGATCTCCCCGGAGTTGATGAATTCATCGATACTGCGCTTGGCGTTGTTGATAGGGATGGCGAAACCCAGCCCCATGGAACCGCCGCCGGTACTGCTGGCTATCCAGGTGTTGATACCGATGACTTCCCCCTGAATGTTCACCAGCGCGCCCCCGGAATTCCCCTGGTTAATGGAGGCGTCGGTCTGGATAAAGTCGTTGATATTGCCCCCCGGCCCTCCGGCCCGGCCCAGGGCGCTGATTATGCCCTTGGTTACGGTGGACATGAAGCCCAAGGGGTTCCCCACGGCGATGGCCCAGTCCCCGACCCGCAGGGTATCTGAATCGCCGAGTATGGCCAGCGGGTAGGAATCGTTCGTTTTGAAGGACACCATAGCGAGGTCCTTCCGCGGGTCCTTCCCGACTATTTGCGCGGGGTACTCCTTGCCGTTGTTCGTGGTTACAGAGATTTCGTTCACCTCATCAACCACGTGGTTATTGGTCAGCACATAGTAGACATCCTTGTCCTGCCGGACGATGATCCCCGATCCCAGTCCTGTAGAGCGGAATTCCCGCTGCTGTCCCTGGCTGTCCGGGCTGCCGTCCCGTGGGCCGAAGAAGAATTCCCAAGGGATGCCGTTGAAGTTCGGAACCTGCTGCCGCCGGACAGAAACGGTCTTGAGTTCCACCACTGTGGGGAGTACCATATCCGCGACCGCGCTGAAAGCGTCCTGGAGCCTTTCCGCCAGTGCCAGCGCATCGGGAGGCATCTCTGCCGCGCTTCTCTGTACGGTGCTTCGCTGTCCTTGGGGGGTTCTGTTTGTCTGCGGGGTCGAGCAGGAGAACGAAAGAAAAGCCAGGGAGAAAATGAAAATGGCCCATCTCACTATCCGGTTCATATTACACACTCCTTAAAGGTCAAGTACGATCTATCTATGCTTATAATAAAAGCATGGGGTAATAGTTACAAGTGAGGGGATTTTCGCCCAGCCCCCAAATGCCTCAAATAGAAATATTACCGAAAGCTGTGGATGCCTCATTTAGAAAATGTTACCAATTCCGTGCGGTTTCCGCGTTTTCCGTGGTAAAAAGAACAGTTGCCGGGGAACCGCTGATTACGCGGATGAAAAGGACGGCCAGTAAACGCGCCCGCAGGGCGTTGAGCCCGAACCTGCGGCCCACCGTAGCGCATGTAATACCCCCCTATTAGCCCATCTGCGCGAAGGCTTTAGCCTGAGCGGTGCGCGGGCACCCGCCGCACCGCATTACTCCCCCCGCTTCCGCGTGATTTCCGTGTTATCTGTGGTAAAAAAACAGTTGCCAGGGAACCGCAGATTACACGGATAAAACGGATAGCGCAGATGAAAAGAAACGACATCAGCGTCGAACCGAAGGTTCGCAATCTGCGTATATCCGTGTCATCCTATGTTTTTTGTCAAGGGAAAAGATGATTTCTACAAAAATCTTTTCCCCGGCAGCTCCCGGCCCGCTATGCGCTTAATGCCAGCCCGGCCAGTTCTTTCCCCGCCGTTCCAGGCTTCCTGAAATGCCCCGGTTCATACTTGCTCTTGTTCTTCATCAGCGTGTACAGCAGCACCCCCAGCCGCCGCGCCGCCGCC
>JAITHH010000281.1 GCA_031280065.1 Treponema sp.
TAGATTGCGAACCTATCGCTCTACCAACTGAGCTATATCCCCGCGCCTTGATATAGGTATAGCAGGAGAGGGGGATTTGGTCAAGCGGTTTGGCGGTTTTTTTGCGGCGTGGAGGACGCAGCCGATCAGAAAAGCCGAACCCCTCCCGGAGCTTGAGCAACCCCCCCGAAAGAGCTATAGTTATCATCATAAAGAAAAAGAGAACTTTGCGGATAAGGGGATACTGAATGAAAAAACTGCCGAGCAACAAAAGGGAAAGCCGTTTACCAGGCGGGGCGCTGCATACCGCGGCCCGGCTCCTCGCGGCGGCGCTCTGCTGGGCGCTGTTCGCCTGTTCCAGCGCTCCCAAGGCGGAGACGGCGGAAGAAGTGGGGGCCGATACCTCAAACGTTTCTTCCGCCAGCGACATAACGTTAAGCCGGCCCCCGCAGCCTGAAACCCGCCCGGAGGAGGACGGGGAAGATGACGAGTTCATCGATTACTTCGAGCTGGGGAACCAGTGCTACCGCCAAGGACTGTTTGCGGACGCCGTGGACTACTACACCAAGGCCATCGAAGTCGAGGGTGAATTCGCCGCCGCCTATTACAACCGGGGACTGGCCAACCGCCGGCAGGGGAACCTGGACAAAGCCATCGCCGATTATACCAGCGCGATCCGGCTGCGGGCGGATCACGCCAACGCCTACAATAACCGGGGCAACACCTATGACGCGATGGGCAGCTACGATCAGGCCATGGCGGATCTGAACGAAGCCATCCGGCTCAAAGACGCATTCGCCGAAGCCTTCTATAATAGGGGCATGGTCTACCATCACCTCGGCGATTTGGACAAGGCCATCGCGGACTACAACGAATCGCTGGGGATTCAGAAAGACGCTGACGCCTTTAACAACCGGGGCCTCGTGTACAAGGAAAAGGGCGAACCGGACAAGGCTGTCGCGGACTACAGCGAATCGATCCGGCTTAAAGGGGATAACCCGGAGGTCTACTATAACCGGGGAATTGCCTACAGCAGCCTCGGCGATTCAGCCAAAGCCCTGGCGGACATGGACCAGGCCCTCAAACTCAATCCCGGCTATGCCGAGGCCCAAACCCTGCGGAACCAACTGACAGGCCGAAAAAACTAAGGAGAAGAATATGCCCTATATTTCGGTACAAACATCGGCGGAGCTTTCCAAAGCCGCGGCGGAAACCATCAAGGCGGAGCTGGGACGGCTCATCACGATCATTCCCGGCAAGACGGAGCCTGACCTGATGGTTGATCTGGCCGGAAGCCGGACCATGTACATGGCCGGAAAGGCGGCCCCCTGCGCGTACATCGATCTGCGGGTCTATACCAGGACGGACCCGGATGCAAAGAAGCGTTTTACGCGGGAAACATTCGCCCTGATTCAGCGGGAATTGAACATTCCGGCGGCGAACCAGTACATGACCATCACGGAATTCGACGCCTGGGGCTATGATGGGGAATTGCACCCATAACTCCTATGGGAATATCGGAACGGAAGGGCCGGGAACGGTCTGAGCGCCGGGCGCTTATCATGCGGCGCGCCAAGGGACTCATCCTTGAGCGCGGCGCGGATAAGGTGAGTATGACGGACATTGCGAAGGTGTCTGAACTGAGCAAAGGCACCCTGTATCTGTATTTCCCCAGCAAAGACGCGCTGTTCCGGGCTATCTGCGAAGAGGCCGGGGACCAGTTCATCGCGTTTTTCCAATCCCGGATGCCTTCGGAGGGCGTATCCGCGCCCGGATGTATCAAGCTCCTGTGGCGGTGCTTCCTGGATATGTTCGGCGCGTCAGACGACATGCTGATCTTCTTCAGCATGAAGCGCTACCTGGCCCCGGACTTCCCCTTCATTCCGGTGGAGGAAGCCCTGTCGCCCCCCGGGGACTCGTCTTACCTGTTTTTCAGGATGATCGAGGGGATGATTGCCCAGGGACAGCGGGAGGGGATTTTCGAACCGGGCGCGGATCCCGGCGTGGCGGCCCGGACGATACTCACCCTCTTTTCCTATTTGATCGAAACCATGGCCAAGCTGCCCAGAGAACTGCGGCGGCCTGGGTGCGTTATCGAGGAACTGCGGAATATTTTGCAGATCGTGCTGCGGGGCATTGCCCGTGAGGGGCTGGATCGCGCCCTGATCATCCTGCCCCAAGGCGGAGACAATGAACGCTGATGCCCCCTCCCCCGCGCACGGTTTTATACTTTGAAGGATAAGGCAGTCACGTGAAAATGTTTAAACATCCCTGGCTGATTGTGGCGGTGATAAGCGCCATAACGGTCTTCTTCGCGCTCCAGCTTCCCCGGGTCGATCTGGACAACAATAACCTGCGCTTCGTGCCCGCTGAGGACGAGGCCAGGGTAACATCGGCGTACATAGACGAAACCTTCGGCAGCACCCTGTTTATCCTGATCGGGCTTGAACGGAAGTACGGCGGCATCTTTGATCCGGTTTTTCTGAACCGGCTGCGGGAGTATGTGAACCGCATCGGGGAGATCGAGATCACCGGCGATATTACCTCGATTGTCAACGCCGATTATATCACCGGAGACGGCGAGTCGATCATCGTAGAACCCCTGGTGGCCGATGATTTCAGCGGCAGCCCGGAGGAGATTGACGAACTCAAGCGGCGGCTCCTCTCGTGGGACCTGTACGAGCGCTCCCTCTTCTCCGATGATTTTTCCGCCACCCAGATCCTCGTGCCTTTGACGGCGGCTGCGGAAGACGGCGGCGGGCCGGAGGTTACCGGGAGCTTTTTCCAAATACGGGACCTCGCCCAGGAGATGTTTGACGGCCTGGCCGAGGTATACGTTACCGGCATCCCGGTGATGACCGCCACGATCAGCGAGGCAATGAAAGCGGACCTGCTGCTGCTCATCCCCCTGGTAACTATCGTGGTGGTGATCGTCATCTTCATCCCCTTCCGCCGGGTCACCGCCACGGCGCTGTCCCTGCTGGCCGTGCTGGTGGCGGTGATCTGGTCCATCGGGGCTATGCCCCTGCTGGGCGTAAAGCTGTCGGTCCTGTCAACGGTGCTGCCGGTGATCCTCATCGCCGTGGGCAGCTCCTACGGCATTCACATCGTCATTCACTACATCGAGGAGCGGGGCCTGCGGGCCGAGTCAATCAGCGATGCGGAACACCGGGAGCTGGTGTCCTTCCTCACGCGGCACACCGCCAAGCCCATATTCCTCGCCGCCCTCACGACCTTTGTGGGCTTCCTCTCCCTCTGTTTTACCCAGGTGGTTCCCATCCGGGAGTTCGGCATCTTCGCCAGCTTTGGCGTGATGATCTCCTTCATCATCACCGTAACGCTGATTCCGGCGATCCTCCTCATCCGGGGCCAGCGGCCCATGCGGGAACTGTGGACAGACCGGGCCGCGGCGGAGGGATCAGGGACGCGGGATCGCATCGCGGCGTTCTTCGCGGCCCTGGCAGGGCGGAAATACGCGGTCCTGGCCGTGAGCGCGGCGCTGGTGCTGGCCGCCGTCTACAGCGCTTCCAAGGTGATCATCGACAATATAATGGTAGAGTATTTTAAGAGCGATACCGATATCTACCGTTCCGACCGCTTTATCCGGGAACGCTTTGGAGGTTCCAAGATCGTCAGCGTGGTGCTGGAAGCGGAACGCCCGGAAATCGTCCTGCACCCGGATAGTCTAAAGGCCATGGACGGCCTGAACCGCTACTTGGAAGAGCGGGTGGAGGAAGTCGGCAAGACCATGGGATTCACCGATCTGATCAAGCGGATCAACCAGGTCTTCAACGCCGGGGAGCGCCCCGAAGGGCTGCGTCCCCAAGCCGCGTTTTCCGGGGATGACGCCTCCTTCGGCTTCGGCTTTGACGAATCTACCGCAGACAGCTTCGGCTTCGGTTTTGAAGAATTCGATGAGGCCCAAGCGTCCGCGCCTGCTCCCATTGCGGAGAGCGGGGCCGGGAATAACGACCGGACCTACACCGGCCTGGAATTAGCCGGCCTCCTTGACCGGGCCGCAGGCTCCGCTTCGGAGCGTTCCCTCGGCGCCGCCGCCCTGGTGCGGGAATTTCAGCGCCTGGTGAACTACGAGGGAGCCGCCTACTACGAGATTCCCCACAGCCCGGAGCGTTACGGCAAGAGCGGCCCGGAGGGGTTAAACCAGCTCGTGTCGAATTACCTGGTACTCCTTTCGGGGAACATCACGTCCTACGCCAACGATCCCCTGGAACCCACGGCCATCAAGACGACGATCCAACTGCGGACCGTGGGCCAGCGGGACACCAGCCGGGCGGTGGAGCGGATACAAGGCTATGTGCGGGAGAACTTCCCGGATAACGTGAAGGTAACTATCGGCGGCTCCGCGCTGGTGGAGAATTCAATCAACCGCCTGGTGGTGGAGTCGCAGCTCATCTCCATCGGCATTTCCATCATCGCCCTGTTCCTGATCGTCTCCTGCTCCTACCGTTCCATCGCGGCGGGGGTGATCTGCATCATCCCCCTGAGCATCCTGATCCTCTTCAACTTCGCGGTCATGGGGCTGACGGGCATCAAGCTCAACCTGGGAACCGCGATGATTGCCAGCGTGGCCCTGGGGGTGGGCATCGACTACACCATCCACTTTGTGGAGACCTACCGCCGGGAGTACCAGCGTTCCGGCGGTCAGGGTGAATACCTCAAGCGTACCTATCTGGTATCGGGGATCGCCATCATCGTGGACGCGCTCTCGGTTGGGCTGGGCTTCGCGGTGCTGCTCTTCTCCCATTTCAATATGCTTATCCAGTTCGGCCTGCTGGTCGCGGCGGCCATGATATTCGGGGCCCTTCTGGGACTCATCATCATCCCCGCGCTGCTGGCCGTCTTTAAACCGAAATTCATTGCAAGGAGCGATAAATGAAAAAACCATGGTTCATCCTCTTGATCCTCGGCTGCGCCCTGACCGCGGGCGCCCAGGAAAGCGCGGAGGCGATTGTGCGTTCCTCCAGGGAGCGCATCAAGGCCGATACGATTTCTACCCGTTCCCGGATGACGATCACGGCGAAAAACGGCGGCGTTACCGAACGGCTCATCGATCAGTACTCCAAGGACGGTCCCCGGGGGGGGAGGACGGTTATCGTGTTTCAGCAGCCTGCGGGCGTACGGGGTACCCGGTTTCTGACGATGGAAAACCCCGGGGCCGCTGACGACCGGTGGATATTCCTCCCCGGCGTGGGCAGGGTGCGGCGGCTTGCGGCCTCCGAAGGTTCCGACAGTTTTATGGGAACGGACCTCTCCTATGACGATATTTCTTCCGCGGACCGTTCGGCGGATTTGGACAGCCATGTCCTGCTGCGGGAAGAGGGCCTTAAAGGGAAGCCCTGTTTTGTCATCGAGTCCAAGCCCAAGGACAGCGCGTTTCAGTATTCCCGGATGGTTTCCTGGATTGACCGGGAGACGCGGGTAAGCGCCAAGACGGAACTGTACGACCGGCGGAACACGCTGGTAAAAGTGCTGGAGGTCCTTGAGGTGCGGGACGTACAGGGACGGCTGAGTCCCTGGGTAAGCCGGATGAGTACGCTTGCGGCGGGAACTTCCACCACCATCACCGTGGAGATTCTCAAGTACGATGATCCGGTTCCCGAGGGCGTCTTTACCACCGCCTTTCTTGAGACAGGGAGGCCCCAATGACGTGCGCGGTCAAGCCCTCCGGGGGGTTCCGGGGGGAGCGAACCAAATATCCGATGGCCCTCCGGCGGGGGTTAGGGGGCGGCGCTCCCCTGCTGCTTTGCTTCTTTTTATCCCTGCCCCTCTGTGCCCAGGACGGCTTCGGCTTCGGGGACAGCGAAGAGACCGCCGCTCCTCCCCCCGCCTTGAGCGTCAGCGGTGAGGCCCATGCGGAACTGATCTGGTATGGGGATTCCTTCTCCTCCGCCGAAAAAGCGGGGAACCTTACCCTGGGGAATATCTTTTCCGGGAAGATCGGCCTCAAGGCCGCCGCTTCCAATGCCGAGGGGGTTATCAACCTCAAGCTGCGGCCTGATTTTACCAACCCCGCTTCCATTGTTTCCCTGGACGAGGCGTATGTCCGGGCCTTTTGGGGCGCTTTTGACCTGGAGGCGGGCCTGCGGAAACTCACCTGGGGCAAGGCGGACAGCTTTGGGCCCCTGGACGTGATCAACCCGGCGGATTACACGGGCCTGACGGACATTCTGGATCGCAAGCTGCCCCGGCCCCTGCTTCACGGCTCCTACCGGCTGGGCTCGTTTTCCCGGGTGGAGGCGGTCTTTGTCCCCTGGTTCGAGGCAGACCGCTACGCCGAAGCCGGGCGCTGGGCGCCGCTGGAGCTTACGGACCTGCCCGCCGGTATCGAGGGGGGTATCCGTTCCCTGTTCCCCATCCTCAACAGCCCGCAGGCGGAACAGATGATACGCTGGCCGGTCTTCTCGACGCGGGATTACACGCCGGATACTTCCACCCTTGGGTACGCCCAGGGGGGGCTCCGGTTTACCTCCACTGCGGGCCCGGTGGATTTCGGCATCCAGTATTACTCAGGCTGTCTGACCCGGCCCACGGTAACGGTGAAGGGGCTCGATACATTCCAGGCGCGGATTGATGAAACGATGCAGGCGTATATGGCTTGGCAGGCGGCCCAAACAGATGAAGCTAAAGCCGCGTTTGAAGCAGCCAGGGATCGGGCGGCCAACTCCCTGACGCCGGATGTCGCCTACAACCGCTACCACCAGATCGGCGTGGATTACGCCCAGGCGCTGGGGGGCTTTAACCTCCGGGCGGAACTGGCTGCGATCCTCACCGAAGACCTGGCCGGAACTGACGGCGCGGTCAAGAATCCCTCCCTGGGCTGGTCCGCAGGCTTTGACCGTCCGCTGATATTCGGGATCAGCCTGAATCTCCAGGGGAGCGGCTCAATCCGGCTGCTGCATGATCAGATCAGCGGGAACCGGGCCGCTGACGCGGAAGCGGGAACCTCCATGACCTCTTCCCGGATGACCGGCGTTCTCTCCAAAAAACTCCTGCGGGACGAGTTGGAAATCAAGACCACGGTCATTTGGGGCAT
>JAITHH010000286.1 GCA_031280065.1 Treponema sp.
GCTTGTATTGTCCCGGTCTTTCGGCTATCGTGGCGCAGGAGGAAGGAATATGCCCCTGTTTGAACGCTTCGATGACCAGTTGAGCCTGTCTAAAAAAATCGTGATAGGGATTCAGCATACGTTTACCATGTTCGGCGCAACGGTGCTCGTGCCGGTCTTGACCGGAATGGACGTATCGGTCGCCCTGTTTATGGCGGGCGCGGGTACGCTGTTTTTCCACCTGATTACCAAGGGCGCGGTTCCCGTGTTTCTGGGCTCCTCTTTCGCGTTTATCGCGCCCATTATCGCCGTCGCCGAGGCCCACGGCATGGCCTACGCCCAGGGAGGCGTCGTCGTGGCGGGCCTCGTGTACCTGCTGGCCGCCGCGCTGGTACGCTGCTTCGGCGCACAGCGCGTTGTCAGCTTTTTCCCGCCGGTCGTTACCGGGCCGATCATCCTGATTATCGGCTTGACCCTCGCGCCAACGGCTGTCGGCAGCGCATCCGAAAACTGGCTCCTTGCCGTCATCAGCTTTTTGATTGTGGCGGGGGTGAGCGTGTTTACCCGGCGCTTTATCCAGGTACTGCCGGTTTTGTGCGGACTCCTGGGCGGCTATCTCGCGGCCCTTATCATGGGGAAGGTGGATTTCGCGCCCTTTGCCCAGGCGCAATGGGTAGGAATCCCCCCTTTTACCCTGGCGAAATTCAACGTTGACGCGGTTATGACCATCGGCTTCGTGTCCATCGCCACCATGGTCGAACACATCGGCGATGTAGCGGCCATCGGCGCGACCTGCGACAAGAATTTTATGAAGAACCCCGGCCTGCACCGCACCCTGCTGGGAGACGGCCTGGCGACCAGCATTTCCGCGTTCTTCGGCGGCCCGGCCAATACCACCTACTCGGAAAATACCGGCGTACTGGCCCTGACCCGCGTGTATAACCCGGCGGTGATGCGGATTGCCGCCTGCTTCGCCATCCTGCTCGGCGTTATCCCCAAGCTGGGCGCCTTTATCCGCACCATACCAAACGCGGTGATCGGCGGCATCTCCATCGTGCTGTTCGGCATGATCGCCTCAATCGGGGCGCGCACCCTGGTGGAAAACCGCGTTGATTTCAAAAAGCCCCGGAACCTGCTGATTTCCGCCGTCATCCTGGTGCTGGGCCTTGGCGGAACGAAACTTCCCCTCACTATCGGTTCAGTCAAACTCACCGTATCCAGCCTGGCCCTGGCCGCCATCGCGGGCATCATTTTGAATAAGGCGCTGCCCGCCGGAGACGCCGGTCAATAAATCTGCGGCGCTTGGCGGCGTTCTTTGACCGCCGCCTGTCCTTCGGCGATGATCCGGGGGTCGAGATAGGGCTTGAGGATGGCGGCGATGTGGTAATTGTTCGTATTGATGAGTACCGCCGGGGTGATGAAGTCCGGATCGCCGCCGCTTTCGATGGGGCTTACCGCGACTTTGGCGTCCCGCAGCGATTGATAGTAACGGAATACGAGAAAATCAGCGTCCCCGGCCAGGAACAGGGCCCAGCAGCTATTGTAGGGGCGCTCGATGATCCGGACGTTTTTCCCCCGGCAGATTTTTTGAGTGAGGTGGTACTGATCGACGGAGGCGGGGTCCGCGGCAATGGTATCTCCGTCAGCGGGGGCGCTGACTCCGGGCCGGCTGCTGCACAGCACAAAGGGCGGGGAGTACACGCAGCCTTCAAGGCTGGTCAGTTGCGTCAAGCCGGGGTACTTGGCGCAGAGTCTGCGGGCTCCGGCCAGGGAGGTAACGGCGAAGTCGTAGATGATCCGGGAGAGCGCCGCGCCGCGGTTGCCTGAGCCGTGGATGAATGCGAAGTGGAAGGGCACGGGAAAGCCGCTCAGAGCGCCGCTGATGCCTGACGCCAGGGAGATGAGATCGCCGGTCATGGGGGGCGGCATGGTGCCGGTGATGAATTCCATGCCCCCCAGCCGGAAGAGTTCCTCCCGGCGGAGCGCGGTGATATAGGTTCCCATCTTGCCCCGTTTTTCCAGGCTGACGCCCCCTTTGGCCTGGAGTTCGTCCAGGGCTTTTTGCACGACGCCCCGTGAGGAGCCCAGGCGTCCGGTGAATTCCTGGATGGTGGGCAGTTGGTCTCCCACGGAACACCCGGCGAGTTCCCGGGCTATCCAGGCGTTGACCAGCCAGGATTTCTTGTACTTGACGGCAAGGCGGCTCAGGAGGGGGCCCTGGTGTTCTTCCATAGAGATACTTTATGGGGAAAGGCGTCCGGCTGTCTATGGAAGAGGGGGCCGGGGGGAGCCCCTTGCGAACAGCGCGCCCGGCGGCCGGGTTCAGAGCCTCGACGGGTATGCTCAAAGCGAAGGCGGGCAGGCTCGGAGCCTCGACGGGTATGTTCAGAGTGAAGACGGGTATACTCAGAGCGAAGATGGGTATGCTCCGAGCGAAGACGGGTATGCTCAGAGCGAAGGCGAGTAGGCTCCGAGCCTAGACGGGCAGACTCGAAGCATAGACGGGTATGCTCAGAGCGAAGACGGGTATGTTCGAAGCGAAGGCGGGTATGCCCGGAGCATAGCGTGGTGAACAGTTAGTTACCAGGGGAACCGCTGATTACGCAGATGAAAAGGATGGCACAGATGAGTAGAAACGACATCAGCGTAGAACCGAAGGTTCGCAATCTGTGTATATCCGCGCCATCTGTGGTTAAAAAGAACAGTTGCCAGAGGAACCGCAGATTACACGGATAAAAAGGATGGCACAGATGAGCAGAAACAGCATCAGTGGTAATCTGTGTATATCCGTGTCATCTGCGGTAAAAAAAACAGTTGTCCAGACACCACGTCCGGCAAACGCGACCGCAGGGCGTTGAGCCGGAGTATACGGCACGGCGTAGCGCTCGTAATACCCCCTATTAGCACATTTGCGCGAAGGCTTTAGCCTGAACGGTGCGCGGCTGGAGGGACACGTCCCTCCAGACCTCCCGGAGGGCTTGGCTCTGCGCTGCGGTTATTACAACTGATCCAGCGAGAGCGGATCGGTGTAGGGCCGCAGTTCGACACGGTACAGTTCGCGGTTGAGCATCGACAGAATCAGGAAGGAACCAGCCGGAGCGCGGTAGGGGACGCTCAGTTCCCCGCCGCTGTGGCCGAGTTCCGCCAAAAGCCGGCGCTCCCCCGACGGCAGCAGGGCTTCAAGCCGCACCGGCTGGGGATAAAGATTCTCCGGCAGAAGATACGTGAACACCGCAAAGGACTCGCCGTCAGCGGCCTCCGAAGGCGCGGCAAGCGTCAGGGACAGGCGAATCCCCGGCCCCATGCTGGAACCAGGCTCCGGACTCTGAAACACCACCGTCCCGGGGGGCTCGCCCTCCTGCGCCGGCTGAAGGCTGAAACGGAAACGAATATCGCCGGAGGCCAGACGCGCCAGGGCCTCGGAATACGAAACCCCGATCAAGTCCGGCGCGCTGATCGTCTTCTGCTCCAAACCCCGGCTCACCACCAGGGTCAGCGATACCGGGCCGGTGAGGGGAGTGCCCGGCTCCGGACTCTGCTGAAGGATGGTCCCCGCGGCTTCGGATGAAAACTCGTACATGAAGGGCTCTTTGAGGGAGAGAAGCGGCTGGGGCGTTGACGCGAAGAGGCTGCGCAGGTCCATCTGTACCTCCTCGATGTTCCTGCCCCGGTAATCCTCCACCACGTTCAGCACCGCGCCCCGGCTGACCACGAGCCGTATGCGCCGGCCCGCCTTGACGATGGTTCCCGCCTGGGGGTCCTGTTCCAGGATCATGCCCCTTTCACTGGCCGATGGGGAATAACGGAGCTGAATGCGGGGGTAAAGTTCCTTGGCCTGCAATTCCAGCAGCGCCTCCGTCAAATCCTTGTCCCGGACGTCGGGCACCATGGTCTGCTCCGCCCCTTGCAGCGCCACAAAGAAGGCCGCCAGCGCCGCGAATCCCGCCAAAACCAGCGCGCCCGCCGCCAAAGAAAGAAAAAGCCGCAAATGGTTTGCCGCATAACCTTCAAGCATATTGAAACGTTTGAATTCCGCCATTAAAGAAGCCTTGCCCCGATAAAGTCTTTTGCGCCGTTCAGGAAAGCCCGCCATTCCAGCGCCTTCTTCGCCTGGTATTGCAGCCTGCTCACCGCCAAAATCCCCCCGCCACCTGTTTGTACCAGTATCCCCGCCCCTTTGTCTATGCCCAGCACCGTCCCCGGCGCGGCCTGCCCGCCGGAATTCCCCTCAAAAGGGCGGCCCGCCAGGATGAAGAGCTCCCGCTCCCCGTGAAAAGCGGCGCACAGGGGCCAGGGATCGTAGGCCCGGATGCGGGCGTCAATGTCCTCCGCGGCAAGCGTCCAGTCAATGCGCCCGTCTTCCCGCCTGACCAGGGGGCAGTAGGTTGCCTGGGCGTGATCCTGGGGCCGCGTGGCGGGAATTCCCCCTGAAAAACGCGGGATGAGTTCCTCCAGCATGGCGGCCGCGACTCCGGCGGCAATTCGGCTGAGTTCCGGCGCGGTCTCCCGCCCGCAGAGGGGAATCCGCTCCTGGGCGAGGATGTCCCCGCTGTCCATCTCCAGGGCCAGCCGCTGGATACTCACCCCGGTTTGCGCGACCCGTCCAAGAATGGCCGCCTGAATGGGCGACGGCCCCCGGCAGCGGGGGAGCAGCGAGGGGTGGATGTTGATTCCCCCCAAGGGGAAGACGGACAGAAACTTCGGGCCGAATATCCGTCCGTACGCGAAGGACACGAGGAGGTCCGGTTTCAGGGCTGCCGCCGCTTCCCGCGCCTGCTGGCCGAGTTTCTCCGGTTTGAGCAGCGCCGCTTCGGGGTCAGCCAAAAACTCCCGCGCCGCCCGCACTATAGCGGCTGGCTCCAGGGTTCCGCGCCGTCCCTGACGGCTGTCCGGGCTGGTCAGTACGCCGGCGAGTTCGCAAATCCCCCGCCGTTCAAGGGCCGCGAGGGTTTCCAGGGCGGGGATGGCGATGGCAGGGCTTCCGGCAAAAAGAATCCGCATGGTCAGGCCCGCTTCCGCTTTTCGAACTGCGCCAAGAGCCGGTTCCGTTTGGACTCGGGGAGGCGGTCGATGAAGAGTACGCCTTCGAGGTGATCGTATTCGTGGAGGATGATCCGGGCGAGCATCCCTTCGGCGTCCAGGGTGAAGGGTCTGCCCCGTTCGTTCCACGCCTGAATCCGCACTGCCGCGGGCCGGAACAGGCTGGCCCACAAGCCGGGCATGGACAGGCAGCCTTCTTCATACTTGATTTCTTCTTGGGAGGTCATCAGCAGGGAGGGGTTGATGAACACGCGGGGTATATCTTTATCCATGTGTACAACGAATATCCGTTCTAAGAGGCCTACTTGGGGGCCGGCGAGGCCGACGCCTTTACCTTGGCGGAGGGCTTGGGTCATTGCTTCGGCCAGGGCTTGGTACTTTTCGGCGCTGATGGGTTTGATTGGCGCGGCTTTCTGGCGGAGGATTTCGTTTCCGAGGGTGATTATTTCCATGAGGGTATAGTAACGGCTTTGGGGCGGGGGTTCCAGTGCTCTGGGGGCGCCGCCCCCACGCCCCCGTTGTGGGGCCCAGGCCCCCCAAACCCCCCACTCGCCAGGCGCGTTATTTGCAATGAGCGCGTAGCCAAGCCAACCGGGGGCAGCGCCCCCGCGCCTGGGTTCGGAAGTTCCAGGGATGAATTTCCCGCCGCAAAGTCACTCCCTGGAAACGCCAGGGATGAATTTCCCGCCATAAAGTCACTCCCTGGAAGTTCCAAAACCGAATTTATCGTTTCCAAACCTGGGTTTGGAAGCGCCAAACCTGGGTTTAGAAGTTCCAAACCCCGGCTTGGAAGTTCCAGGGATGAATTTCCCGTTGTAAAGTCACTCCCTGGAAGTTCCAAACCCGAATTTATCGTTTCCAAACCTGGGTTTGGAGCATAAAACCTGGGTTTAGAAGTTCCAAACCCGGGTTTATCGTTTCCAAATCTGGGTTTAGAAGTTCCAAACCCGAATTTATCATTTCCAAACCGCTCCCTGGAAACGCTAAACCCGAATTTATTGCTTCCAGACCTGGGTTTGGAAGTGCTAAACCCGAATTTATTGCTTCCAAACCTGGGTTTGGAAGTTCTACACCCGAATTTATTGCTTCCAAACCTGGGTTTGGCAGTGCTAAACCACTCTTTGGAAGTGCTGCCCATGCTGCGGGGGTTCCACCCCCGCAATGCCCCCGCTGGGGGGACACGTCCCCCCAAACCCCCCGGTTGGCTTGGCTGTGCGCCCGCCCCGGTGTTCCCTAACAATGCCCGCTTTTGCTATGCTAAACCCATGTTTCTCCGGGAATTAACCGACCCCATCAACCGGCTCAAAGGCG
>JAITHH010000078.1 GCA_031280065.1 Treponema sp.
TCGAGTTCTTTCCAGTCTTTGGCGGCGAGCAGTTGTTCGACTTCGGCGCGGAAGTGGGGGTTTTTTTCTTTGGCGGTATACGCTTTGGCGCGGGAGGTGATGGTTTCGGTATTCATGGATAAACTCCTTTTGGGCAATACATTGAGTATATCTGTTTCCTTGCGGGGAGGCAAGGCAGGGGTTAGTGGCTAGTGGCTAGTGATGAGCGGGGCGCGATTGCGGGGGTACTGTCAACAACTTAAGGAGGGGGGACCGGGGGGCGCGAACCAGAGGTTCGATGGCCCCCCGGCCGCGCACCGCTCAGGCTAAAGCCTTCGCGCATTTGTGCTAATAAGGGGTATTCCGTGCGCTACGCCATGCCGCAGTTATTGGCTCAACGCCCTGGCAGGCGCGGCTGTTGGGCGTGCACCGCTCAGGCTAAAGCCTTCGCGCATCTGTGCTAATAGGGGGTATTCCGTGCGCTACGCCATGCCGCAAGAAATGGCTCAACGCCCTGGCGGGCGCGGCTGTTGGGCGTACTACCGCTTTGGTTTGATGTTCAGGTTGACCCCCAGGCGGTCTTCACTGTCCACAATGGTCCAGCTCGAACCGGGATAAAAACCGATTTGCCGCATCTGATAGCCTTTGCCCTCAAGCTCTTCTACCAGGCCGTCCCGTTTATCCCCGGCCTCGAAGCCCAGGTGGTGGACTCCCTGACCGTGCTTGTCAAGGAATTCCTGGAAGGTGCTGTCCCCGCCGGTGGGTTCCGAGAGTTCTACCACCCAGTTTCCCGCCTTGATGACCGCCATTTTCATGCCATAATCGGCGGTTTTGCCCCGATAGGTAACGTTGGGGTTATTGCGGGCACTGTGGTCCTGTATCTCCGGCACGGGCACCTTGAAGAGTTCCGCCCATTCTTTGGCCGCCTGCTCCACATTCCGCACTACCAGGGCTATTTGGATAAAGCCGTTGAAATCAATGTGATTGTTCATAAGAAACCTCCGGGCTTGAGTATACTGGGCAATGCGGGGAATGGGGAGCCGGGCGTACGGCGTGTCATGATCGGACGCCCCCGCAGTCTTGGAAATTCCCCCCGCATCGAGTATGATCGGCCCATGAAGCATTGGATAAAACTGCTCACCGGTTCCCTCCTGGGAGTGTTCCTTGGATTTTTCCTGCCCCAGAATATTCCTGAACTCAGCGCTGCCTTGACCTGGCTTGAGCGGCTCGTTATCAGCATCGGGCGTTACGCCGTTGTGCCTGTGCTGTTCTTTTCTCTGAGCATCAGCGTGTACGAATTGCGCCAAGACGGGAAGTTCTGGGGCCTCCTGCTCCGCTCCCTCTTGACCATGGCCGCCGGGGCGGTATTCATCATCAGCGCGGGCATCCTGGCGGTCTTCCTTTTCCCCCCCTCAAGGATACAGATTTCCAATGAGGAGCAGATTGCCGCCGTATCCCTGGGAACGCTGGACAGTATCTTGGAAATCTTTCCCTCCAATATGCTCGCCGCCCTGACCGGCGGCGGCGTCTACCTGCTGCCGGTCTGCGTGTTCGCCGTCTTTTTGGGAATCGGCCTCTCCGGCGACCGGAATCAGACCAAGCCGGTAATCACCCTGATAGATTCCCTCTCACATATCTTCTATTATATTGTCTCGGTTCTCTCCGATGTCGTGGCGCTGCTCTTCGTCATCCTCAGCGCGTATTGGGCGGTACGCTACCGGGCGGTTCTTGCGGACGGCAAGTTCCGGGATTTGATCCTGTTACTGGGAGGCTTGAGCGGCGTACTGGGCCTGGCGGTGATGCCGCTGCTGCTCTATGCGCTCAAACCCCGGATGAATCCCTGGGCCGCGCTCTACGGGTCCTTCGGCCCGGCGCTGACGGCCTTCTTTTCCGGGGATGTGAATTTTACCCTGCCGGTCTTGATGCGCCACGTCAAGGAAAACCTGGGAGTCCGGCGCCGGGCCAACGCGCTGACCCTGAGCCTGTTCAGCGTTTTTGGCAGGGCGGGCAGCGCCATGACTGCGGCGGTGTCCCTGATCGTGATTATCAGTTCGTATTCCAGCCTGGAGATCACCAGAGCGGATATACTTTCGATTGGAATACGGGCCTGCGTCATTTCCTTTCTCCTGTTCCGCCATCCGGGAGACGGCGCCTACACCGCGCTGGCCGTACTCTGCGCGGGCTACAGCGGGGAGTACAAGGCGGGCTATTTGAACCTGCGGCCCCTGGCCTTCTTCCTCACCGCAACCGGGGCGTTTCTGGACGTGATGTTCGCTTCCTTTGCGAGCTGCGCCATTGCCCGCAAGAGCGGCCTTCAGGAAGCAAGACACCCCCGCCATTTTATTTGAGCGGTGCGCGCCTAGTAACCGCGCCCGCAGGGCGTTGAGCCAATTCCTGCGGCACGGCGTAGCGCACGGAATACCCCCTTATTAGCACAAATGCGCGAAGGCTTTAGCCTGAGCAGAGCGCGCCCAGTAACCGCGCCCGCAGGGTGTTGACCCAGTCCCTGCGGCACGGCGTAGCGCTCGTAATGCCCCATGCTCTCCCAAATGCGCGAAGGCTTTAGCCTGAGCGGTGCGCGGCCCAGGCGCCCGCCACACCGTATTACTCCCCCCGCTTCCGCGTGATTTCCGTGTCATCTGTGGTTTAAATCCGTAGTGAACCACGGAAGTAACGCGGAAAAGAAGCCCTGATTTAATCAGTGTTTACCTAGCCCCTCTCATAATGGTATTTGCAGGAAGCAATGGTAATCATATCCTGTTCAACTTTATACACAAGCCGGTGCTCCTGGGTAATGCGCCGCGACCAAAACCCGGCCAGTCCGCCCTTCAAAGACTCAGGCTTGCCGGTTCCCGTGAAGGGTGTCCTGCTGACTTCTTTGATGAGGCTGCTGATCTTTTCGAATATTCTCTGATCTTCCCGCGTCCACTGCTGGTATTGCTCCAGCGCGGCATTTTCAAAGACGATACGCCGCTTCACCGCGCCGCCTGCATCTGAGCATATTGCGCGGCAGCCTCCGCCGTCTCAAACACCATGAGGTTTTTGCCTTGGTTGATGTTTTCAACCGATTGCAGCAGCGCCGGGTCGCGCAAAAGGTATTCAGTCTCGTCAGCGGCTTCCTGAACGGCAATCTCAACGTTTTTGCCTGGATACGCCTGTTTCAGCATCGTGATAAACTGCGGGGTAAGATCATCTGTGTTCATAGTATACACCGAGTTCATGTTTTACAGCATACTATCAAATCTCCGGCTGGTAAAGAACGGACATGGCCAATCCATTCGCCTCCGCCCTGCCCCCTAACTTCGCCCCCCTTCCCATGCTACAATACTCACCCATGACCCGCATAATATACAATGGACAAATCTACCTCTCACGAACAGCTTCCTGCCAAGCCCTCATCATCCAAAACGGACGAATCGCCATAACCGGCAGCTCCCAAGAACTCCTCGGCCAAGCGCCCCCGGACGCGGAAAAAATCGATGCCCGCGGCGCACTCATCCTCCCCGCCTTCCACGACAGCCACCTCCACCTCGCCTGGATCGGCAGACGAACCCAAGGCATCGACGCCGCCGGAGCCGCCTCCATAGACGAAATCATCTCCCGCAGCCAGCAGCTCATCGCCCGCCGGAAACTCCCCCCCGCCGCCTGGATCCAAGGCGCCGGAGTCAACCCCGACCGGTTCACCAGCGGAGAACCCCGCGACCTCCGGCGCGAAGACCTCGACCGCATCTCCGTCCAGCACCCGGTGATCATCAGCCGGCACTGCGGACATACCATCTACTGCAATTCCCTCGCCCTGAAACTCGCCGGCCTTGACCGCGCCGCGCCCCCCGTCGCCGGAGGAACCATCGAAACAGACGCCGCCGGAAGACCCACCGGCGTACTCCGCGAGAACGCCAACTTCCTCATCTGGAATACCATCCCGCCCCACACCCCCGCCGGTATGCGGGAGTTCATCACCCTGGGCATGGAAAAAGCCGTCTCCCTGGGGATAAGCGCAATGGGAAGTTTCGATACGGACGGCGCTGACTTCGATACGGTCTTGAGCGTGTACCAGGCGGTTTATGATGAAGCCCGCGCCGCGGGACGGCCCCGCCCGCGCATAACCATGCAGTGCGGCATATCCGGCCAGGAACGGCTGCTGGACGCCTATCTGACGCGGGGGGCGCTTTCCGGGCGCGCGCTCTGGGAACATCCCGTCTGGGGAACCTGCCTGCGGATGGGCCCGGTCAAACTCTTCGCGGACGGTACGCTCGGAGGCCGGACCGCCTGGATGCGGCGGCCCTACCGCGACAAGCCCGATACCTGCGGCTTTCCCGTGCTGGAGCCCGAAGCGCTCGCCAGCCTGATCCAGCGGGCCGCTGCGGGCGGTATGCAGACGGCGGTCCACGCCATCGGAGACGCCGGGATAGAAGCGGTTATCGCGGCCTTCGAGCGGATCACCGCCCCCGGCGCAAACCCCCTCCGCCACGGGATCATCCACTGCCAGATCACCAGCCCGGATCTCCTGGAACGCATGGCCCGGAACCGCATTCTCGCCCTGGCGCAGCCCATATTCCTCGCCGATGACCGGCATATCCTGGAAAGCAGGGTCGGGGCGGCGCTGGCCGCGACCTCGTACGCCTGGCGTTCCATGGACGCGCTCGGCGTCCCAGTGAGCTACGGCACTGACGCGCCGGTGAGCGATCTGAATCCCCTGCTGGGAATCGAGTGGGCGGTACGGCGCGGGGCGCCCGGCGGCTGCTTTTACCCCGCCGAACAGGTGAATATCCACACCGCCGTTGAAGCGTATACTGCGGGTTCCGCTTTTGCCGCCTTCGCCGAGCGCGAGCTGGGCCGAATCGCCCCCGGATACGCGGCGGACTTGGTCTTTCTGGACCG
>JAITHH010000090.1 GCA_031280065.1 Treponema sp.
ACCGGTTCTTGGCAACTCCCATTTTTGCCAGGGCGTAGGGATTACATACAATGCTCTGTTCACTAAACCGTTCAAGATACTGGGCTGGTCCAATAGGCACATGCGCCATTGTTATACTCCATCCCCGCAATAATCTGTCTGAATCATACGTATCGTAACATACCTCTCTCCCATTTTCTGTCATAGGGTGAAATTTTTCAATATGGGGTTCACCTGGAATTTACAAATCCTCAAAGCGAATCCCTTCCCCGGCGGGTATGAAAGCCCGGGCCGTTCTGCCTATGATCCGCTCCTTCCATGACGGCGGCAGTCCGGGACGCAGCAGCTTCTCCGTGCGCAGGACGCCCGCCATCGCCGCGCCGATGGTTTCTCCAGGGTGAATATCCCGCAGCGCGTGGAGAGAGCGGTTGGTCCGCCCATAGTTGGCCGCCTCTGCGGGGGCCAGATGTTTGACGCCGTCCCCCAAAACCCCATTAACCCGCGCCGCGCCCCGATCCCGGCGGAAAATCCCGATAGTTTCATCCCTTCCCCGGCGTGAAGCCTCCCGGATCGCCCTGACCATCCGGGCAAAATCAGGCGGGGGCAGGGCGATAGGATCGTCCAGGCCTGGATCGTGCCTGCTCAGGCAGAAGTGCTTTTCCACCGCCGGCGCGCCCAGCGCCGCTGCCAGGGCGGGAACCAGCTCCGGGTCCAGGCTGTGATCGCTGACGCCCACGGCGGTCCCGAAGATCGCCCCCAGATTGGGGATGAGATTCAGATTGTAATCTTCTTCCGGCGCCGGATAGGCGGTAACGCAGTGAAGCAGACGCGCCTTGTCCCGGTCAAAGTGAGCCAGGGCCTGTTCAATGTCCCCCAGTGTGGAGACCCCGGTGGAAAGGTAGACGGGAAGGCCCGAAGCCGCGGCCAGCGCCAAGAGTTCCCCATAGTTCAGCTCCGGTGAGGCGATCTTGAGCGCCCAGGGACGCAAGGCCAGCAGTTCCGCGGCGCTGCGGGGCCCGAAGGGGGTGCAGAGGAAGCGGAGCCCCCGCGATTCAGCATAGTCCTTGAGTTCCGCGAAGAATTCAGGGCCCGTCTCCAGCCGCTTAAACACGTCGTAGAGCCGGATCAGCCCTCCCGGCAGGGCGACTTCCCCGGTATTGGGGTGCAGTATCTCATCAGCATAGACGATCTGGAATTTGACGCAGTCCGCGCCGGCCTCCGCCGCCGCGTCCACCAGTTCCCTGGCCTTTCCCCTATCCGCGCCGTGAGAAGTCCCCAGTTCCGCGATAATCAGCGTATCCATGCCCCCAGTATACCATTAAATGCGCCCTTTGGCAGGAGAAAAACAATGGCAAAAAAACCGCTATGAATATATAATAAAGAAGACCCTGAAACGTTTGCCGGCTCTATTTGTTTGTGGTGTGGGCGGGTATACGGTAATCCCTCGCGGATAAAGGAGCCGGTGTGGTAAAGCGTGATTTCCCCAAGATCCACTTCTACGATCAGGATTTTGTAGATATATATGATAAAACTTGGGCCTGGATTCAAGACTGTTGGAACGGATCGAATGAAAAAAGCGCTATTCAGGGAAAATTCTTCTCGTATCCCGGCAGCCTCCTGCTGCACCAGGACGACGCGGTCTTTTCATCCTTCTTTCTCGTCTATTCCAACCGTATCTACCAGGCCCATCCGACGCTGGATGCCTTCTACGAGCGGCAGGAGCCCAACGGGGCGGTCCGGGCCGCGTATAACATTGAAACCGGGCTGCCGGAGCTGAATCAGGACAACCCCGAAGGGCTGGCCCTCCCCCTCTTCCCCTGGGCTGAATACAACCTGTACCACAAGACGGCCAACAAGAAGCGGGTCAAAGATGTGCTGCCCATCCTCCAGCGCTATATGCGGTGGATCGAGGAGGAGTTCAAACGGCCCAACGGCCTGTACGAAGTCCCCCTGGCCGCCACGGGGATGCCCAATCATTACCGGGGGCAGGCGGCCTACCCCGTGGACTTTAACGCCGCGATGGCGGTGGGCGCTCTGTATATGAGCGCCTTGGCCGACATCCTGAATGAGAAAGAGACGGGTATTTTATACAAGCGGCAGTACTTCTCGCTCAAGACCAGGATCAACAACCTCATGTGGGATAACGATGACGGGTTCTACTACGACATCGACCGGGATGAGAAGCGGCTGCCGGTCAGAACCATCGCTGGGTACTGGCCCCTCTTGGCAGAAATTCCCAACGACGATAAGGCCGAGCGGATCATCAGCAAACTTTCCGATCCCCGGTTCTTCGGCTCCCCGCACCCTTTTCCGTCTATGTCGGTGAGCGATCAGGGGTTTGAGGAAAGCGGCTGCGGTTTTTCCGGTTCGGTGTACCCCCACCTTACCTTCATGGTGATCAAGGGCCTGGAGCGCTACCAGCGCTGGGACTTGGCCCGTGAATGCGCTACCAGGCACCTCTACTTTGTGCTGGATTCGATGAGTCCCGACGGAAACCACCACAAGGGGAATCTCTGGGAAGCCTATCTGCCCCTCAAAGAGGGGCCTGCCCAATGGCCGGGGAAGGAGGGCTTTCCCCGGCCCCATTACCTGACCTATGACGCCCTATCGACGATCTGTTTGACCATTGAGAACATCGTGGGTCTGCTGATTTCCCTGCCCCGGAAGACGGTGGACTGGATCATTCCAAACCTGGAGATTATGGGGGTAGAGAATCTTTCCCTTAAGAAGAACATGATCACGATCCTCTCCAACAAAAGCGGACGGGGCTGGGAAATCCACATGGAAAGTGAAAAACTCTACTATTTTACTATCAATATTCTGGGAAAAAAGAAGAAGACGCTGCCCATCCCGTCGGGGAAGTGTTCAATGCTGATCGATAAACTGTAATCTGCGGAAGATGCAGGGACGAGGAAACGGCTGCCGGCCTTATTCCCCGCTCCCGCACATTTTTCTTTTTTATTCTTGGATGAAGGGCATTGACCTGTCCCAGCACTATCTGCTCTTCCCCTGCCCATGCGCTCACCGCATGAACCGGGTCTTCCCCCCGCCTCCCCCATATCGTCTTCCCGCCGATGTTCACATCGGGCTGCCGCAGTTCCCTCGCTTCCATTACCCATGACAGGCACGCCGGCAGTTCTTTCGAATTTACCCGCTGGAACACCCTGAAAAACGTGCTCTCATCCGGTATCCTCTCCGGCAGTTCCAGAAACTTCCTCAGTTCCGCCTCCCGTTCCAGCCCGAAGGCTTCCATATCCTCGAAGTCTTCCCCGTTACAGAGTAATGTTACCAGTCCTATGACCAGAATGTCTTCCAGTTTTTCCTGTAACCGCGCTATATCCGTTGTTCCCTCCCTCGGATACGGCTCTTATCTTACCGTTTTTCCCCAAAAGTAAATGCAGGAACCCTGGGGGGCGGGTGCCCCCTGGACATAAGGGGGGGGATGGGGTAGGATAGGGTAGAGAGGATTTTAGTTATGAAAGCAAGATCTGTTATTGTGGCGTTCTTTTTTGTGGCGTCCGCCGGAGTTGTTTCAGCGGACAACAGCAGCCAGTTGTCGTCGCCCGGTTCTCCGGGAACGCATTACGTCCCCCTATCTTCGCAGGTAATTATACCGCCGAGAAGCGGTGCGGGTGGGTATGAGACGACCATCTATGTGATCCGCACGACGCCGGTTACACCGTCGGTTCGAATCGCGCCGCCGCTGCCGCCGCCTGTGCGCGTTTCGCCGCCGCCGCCGGTCAAAGCCGCCCCCCGGCCGGTACTTACGCCGCCGCCGGCCGCGATAGCGCCGAAGGAGCCCGTCATTCGCTATGCGCCGTATCCGCCGCGCTATGAAACGCTGCCGCCGGGTGAAATTGCCCGCTACCAGGTCACCATTACCGAGTTTTACGCGACCGGAAATGTTCTTGTCACGCCGCTTGCCAATATCAAATACGGCGAATGTTACATATATCCCGACAGCTCGCTTATTCTGCGCTTCCATCTGAGCGATAACAGCGTTGCCGACTACCGGATAACCGACCCCGCGCTCCGCGTTCGTGAAAATAACGGCCTTTACAAAACGACCTACAACAGAATCGACCGGGGCGGACTTGAAACGCTTGTGGGGCCGATAAGCAGCGAGGTCTACAGTAACGGCTACGATATTTACGAAATTATACTCTACGGCAGAAACCACACCTCGGTAACAATCGACCTGCTCCGCTAGTGTTCTGTCCGAAACATCTTGCGTAATACGGATTTGGGTGAGGTTTGAAGCTGCAAAACGCCGCTTTACGGTTTTTGGCGAGGCTTAGCGCGAAAAAACGCGGCAAGGATTTAGCGAGATGTCCATTACAGAACACTAGTAATCATGGCCGACGGGGCCTTCAGCTTCGCCGGTCCATTCCCAGCTCTTCCATTTATCCGTCTCTTTCTGACGCACATAGTCGAAGAGTATGTCGGTTCGCCCCTTCTTCGGCCCTGTCGCGGCAGGTAAGGTGCTGTCGGTTTTTATTTCCGTCGCCTGATTTTTCATATAAAGCGAGATAAGGCAGAGTTCCAGATTCCTCTTTGCCTCGCGGGCGGAGCTGTCAACTTCCAGCGCGCCGCGAAAATCCCGCGCGGCCTCCTTAAATTCACCACGCTCAAAACGCGCCACCGCGCTGTTATATCGAATTCGGTATAACAGCGGCCGGTTTTCAGGCAAATGCGCGAGCGTCTGCTCGGCCAGCTTGAAGCGCTCCAACGCCGCGCCGCTCTCCTCCAGCAAAAGATACGCCGAACCGACCGCAAAGTGCGTATACGCTTCCGGCGCCCCCGCCTTCGCCGCATCGAGATATGCGCCTATAGCTTCATTTATTCGACCGCGTGAATAGAAAAAATTCCCCTCAAAGAGTTTGAGTTTTCCCCGCAATCCCTCGCACCCGCACAAAAGAAAAAAAACGCCGACGGTTAAAAGTACACGCCTCATACCCGCACCGTACTCAATTTAGCCATCCCCGGTCAAGAGGCCGCCGGCCGGGGGGCCGGCCACCCGGCCGGTTTTTATACTTGCGCCGGCCACCCGGCCGGTTTTCATACTTGCGCCGGCCACCCGGCCGGTTTTCATACTTGCGCCGGCCACTCGGCCGGTTTTCATACTTGCGCTTTGGGTCGAGAGTGCGCCTTTGCCGCTCTCCGGCGGCCAGGAAAGCTGGTTTTGGGGCTGTTTGCTGCCCACTGTCCACTGTCCACTCGAATTCCGCGCAAGCGATTGCAGCGGAAAGCCCGGAAGCGCTGCGAAGCGGCGCTGAGGACTTGGAGCAATCGTGCCGTAGCCGGGAAGCGGCGCTTGGACGAGCGCTACGTGGCTGCGATTTTACTGGGAAACACGCTGCGCGTGCAGTTTTCGCACAAGCCCGGTTTTTTGCGCGAAGCGCAAAAAATGCGCCCGAATT
>JAITHH010000152.1 GCA_031280065.1 Treponema sp.
GGGCGGCGGCTATCCGGCGTCAACGCGGGCATCTGTTTAAGATGAGGCCAGGCCGACCGGGGGGACCGGGGGGCCTGGGCCCTCCGGCGGGGGTGCGGGGGCAGCGCCCCCGCGCTATCACACACGCGTGAAGGCTTTAGCCTGAGCGGTGCGCAGCTTTTCTCCACCGCTTCCACGCCATAGCGCATCACTCTCATATCTGCGGGGGTTCCACCCCCGCAACACCCCCGCCGGGGGGATTCATCCCCCCGGCCCCCCGGATGGCTTAGTCTTGCGCCCTTCCCCCCGCTTATTCCACCTTGAAGCGGGAAACTTCCTTGACCAGGTTTTCAATGTATTCTTTGTTCCGGGCGCTTATGTCGCTTATCTTGTGTACCGCGATGTTTATCTGCTCCGTGCCAATCGCCATCTCGTTCATGCCCCCCGCTATCTCTTCGCTGATCATACTCAAACTGCCGCTTTCCGCTATCACCTCGTTGGAACTCTCCAGCATCTCCTGCGAACCGCTCTTCACCTGCCGCGTAATCGCGTTCACCTGGCCGATAGCCTCAAGAACCTGCCTGCTCCCCGCGCTCTGCTCCTCCATCGCGTTCCTAATGCCCGCCTCCTGGCCCGACACCGTCCGTACCCCCCCGTCAATGGACCCGAACTTACCCAGCACATTTTCTGTTGACCGGGTGATCTTGTCTATGGAACTCTTGATCTTCTTGAGCACCGCGCTGATCGTCTTGGACTGCGCGCTGGAATTCTCGGCAAGTTTGCGAATTTCACCGGCGACCACCGCAAAACCCTTGCCCGCTTCCCCCGCGTGGGCCGCCTCGATAGCCGCGTTCATGGAGAGCAGGTTCGTCTGGCTGGCGATATTCTCCATGACCGCGTTGATTTCCAGCAGCCCCTCGGACTCGCGGGCGATCTCCTGAATATCCGCGGCAACCTCTTCCAGACCGCCCCGGCCCGCTTCGGAAGCCCCGGTCAGCTCCCGCACATTTTCCGCGTTTTTGACGAGCGTCTGCGTAACAAACTGAATATTGGCCAGCATCGCCTCAATCGCCTGGGAAGTTTGAGAAACGCCGAGCGCCTGCCGCTCAACATGGCCGTTGAGCTTGCTGATGTTCCCGGAGATACGCTCCATGGAAACGTGCGTCTGGGTAACGCTGGCCGCCTGATTGATGACGCGGCCCTTGATGCTCTGAATGTTGGCGGTAATCTCGTTGATTGCCGCCGCGCTTTCGCTGATGTTGACGGCCAGCTCGTTCCCAATGTCGAAGAGCAGCGCCGCCTGTTTTTTGATCGTGATGATGAGCAGTTTTATTTTCGCCAGAGTATCGTTGAAGTATTTTGCTAAATCCCCGATTTCATCTTTAGAGTGAATGTTAACGGAACGGGTCAGGTCTCCTTCCCCTTCGGAAATATCTTTTAATTGATCCGCTACCGTTTTAATGGGCCTGACGGCCCGCCGGATAACCAGGGAAAGGGCCGCCGCAAAAAAGAGCAGCGTTACTGCTGATATGATGACCGAATTCCTGGTAACGCGGTCCGCGTCAGCGAACACTGCGCTTGCCGGAATAATAGACACCAGATTCCAATCCGCGATGCTCACCGGTTCCGCGCAGATAAACACCTTGCCGTCCATTCCGAAGAACGGTTTGGAACCAGTAACGCTGTTTCTGAACCGCTCAAGGCCGTGATCAGAAAAGAAATCTTTTACCATAACGGCGGCTGTGTCCGGGTTTGATATGTAGCGCCCCGAAGCATGGAGGATGTAGCTCCTGATTTCGGGAATCGCCGATTGCGCGTTTGCCATATCATCCAGCGTCTCGATGCTGATGTCTTCCGCCAGAATTGCCGCCGGCTTTCCCCGCTCATCGAACACCGCTTTGGTCAGCGCCACGGTGGTTGTTTTGGTTACCATATCGAGGTAGGGATCGGTAAAGACGACTCGTCCGCCCGCGGCGATTCCGGCAGTAAACCAGCTTCTGGCCGTATTGTCGTAATCGGGATCGGGATACCAGCCGTCGCCGGAGGCAAAAAAGCCGCCGGGATCGGTCCAGCGCCCCGGACTGGACCCGAACAGGGACAGCACGCCGGGCAGGTTTTTCGCCATCTTCCGGTAATACTCCTGGAGCGCGAGCCGGTCTTCTTCGGAGGAGGCGGCGCGTTCAATGAGGGGCAGCGCATTCACCGCGGTGAATTCCAGGAGGAGCGCCCGCTCTTGAAGTTCCGCGGCTATCCGGTCCCGCAGGCTCCGGGTGCTTTCTTTGATAAAGCGTTCGGCGGACTCGGCGGCATCCGAGCGGAATTCCCAGACGAACAGGATAGACAAGAGCAGCGTTATTCCGAACGCGCCTGAAACGGTGAGGGCGATCAATTTTACCGCCAGCGATTGTTTTTTTTCACGCATATTAAACCTTCCTTGTATCGCATATATTCATACGGCTCTTTAAAAATACTTCCCGCCCTGGCTCCATATCAGTTATTCTGTCCGCCGGTATTTTTTATAGAAAACGCTGGATGGAACAGCAGTAATACTACCGGCGCTCGTATTGCCGCCGCAGACGCTCAAGCCGCCGTGTTTCCGGGCAGCGGTTTCCCCCTTTGAAGTCCGGCCCGCGACACGGTAATGCCGCGCTCTGCGTCCGCGAGCCAGTCATGGCGGTTATTTTCCTGGAATTCGGAAGAAAAGTCAAGGATAGCCAGGGTGAGTATGGTGAACATACGGCGCTGCGAGGCGGCAGTTATGGGTACACGGGAAGCAGGCGCTTTTGAACCAGGGGCAGGGCGATTTGTTCCGGCAGCGGCTTCCCTCCATGAAGCCCGGTCCGCAATACCATAACCCGGCCATTGGCAGCACCAGATGACCGGGTTATGTCAGCGGTTTAATAGTCTTGTTTTGCCGCGATAAGGTTTCTCGCGTTGGACTGGAAGCGCAGACTCTTGATGGTCAGTTTGTCTTTCAGCAGCTCGTGAAAAAGCTCAACCATGTTTTCACAGGTGGAAATCTTTTTCGTTACCACCAGGCGGCTTTCAGGTACGGCATAGCCCAGCGCGCATTTAAACGCCGTCCCCCGCTGGGTATTGTCCTTATCGCCGTTTTTAATACCCTGCTTCTCATAGACGCCCAGAATCGCTTCCATGAGCGGATCGCCTTCCTGCAGCAGCAGCGCATGGTCGAAATTCTGCATTACGTCCCAGATAATGCCTTGAATATCCTTGACCGGCTTTACGAATCCCCGCTCGTCAGCGGTTCCCGCAACCTCTGCTGTCAGTTCCCCATGATGCCCATGCAGGTACTGCGCCTCTCCCGGATGCTTCCAGAACCGGTGGGCATACTCGATACAAAGTCTCGTGGTGATTGTCATACAATCCTCCTCGCGTCATGTTTGGTCACTGTTAAATTATAAGAGCGTCCAACGGATGCTTTTTATCAGTAACCATTACTATTATTGATAATAATAGAGGAAGTTTACTGAGTCAAGCGTTTTTCTGAAATTTACCCATAAATTTAAGGAAATTTCAGGCGGAGTGAATGGCTCCCGCAGCGGTATGCGGGATTTTATACCCTCTCCGGGATAGCTCCCCGGCGCTCACCCAAAACGCCCGGAAATATAGTCCTCCGTGCGGCGGTCGGCGGGATTGGTGAACAGCAGTTTGGTGCTGCCGTATTCGATGATCTCCCCCAGCAGGAAGAACGCCGTCCGGTCGCTTATCCGGGAAGCCTGGTGCATGGCGTGGGTTACGATGATGATGCTGTAGTCCCGTTTCAGTTCCGTCATCAGTTCCTCGATCCGGCCCGTGGCGATAGGGTCAAGGGCGCTGGTGGGCTCGTCCATGAGGATGATCTCCGGCTCCATGGCGATACTCCGGGCGATGCACAGCCGCTGCTGCTGGCCCCCGGACAGGCTCAAAGCGCTTTTCTTCAGGCGATCCTTCACCTCGTCCCACAGGGCCGCCTTGATCAGGGACGTTTCCACGAGTTCCGTCAGCCGCCGCCGGTCCCGCAGCCCCTGCATCCGGGGCCCGTAGGCCACGTTGTCAAAGATATTCATGTTGAAGGGGTTCGGCTTTTGGAACACCATGCCCACCCTGCGCCGCAGCGCGGTTACGTCCATGTCCCCGTAGATGTCCTGACCGTCCAGGAGCACCGTCCCGCTCACCCAGCACGAGGGGATCAGGTCATTCATCCGGTTAATAGCGCGGATAAAAGTGGATTTCCCGCAGCCCGAAGGCCCAATCAGGGCGGCGATTTCGCGGCTTTCCAGGTTAAAGGTGATATTTTTCAGCGCCTGGAATTCACCGTAGAATAGGTCTAGGTTCTGTACGTCAAGTTTCAAGTTTCTCTCCTATTGGCGGGGGAATGTCCGTGGCTCCCTAGCTGCGGGGGTTCCACCCCCGCACCCCCGCCGGGGGGCCATCGAACCGTAGGTTCGCGCCCCCCGGACCCCCCGTTAAGTTTGCTTTTTTGTGTAACCCTAGCCCCTATTCCCCGCCCGCCCTGATAACAGCCGAGTCGCCGTGTTGATAACCAATACCAGCGCAATAAGAACCGCCGCCGCCGAAAACGCCTCCCCAAAATCCTCAACAGTCATCGCCTCCTTCGCCAAATAGTACAGATGAACCGTCAGCGTCCGGCCCGAATCAGCAAGAGACCGGGGAACCCGCTTCGCCAGCCCCACCGTCAGCAGCACCGGCGCGGATTCCCCCGCAGCCCGGCCAATAGCCAGAATCGCCGAACTCACCATCCCCGGCAGCGCCGAAGGCAGCACCGTGTGCATAATCGTCTGAAACTTCGTCGCCCCCAGGGACAGCGAACCCTCCCGGAACGAATCAGGTACGGTCTTAAGCGACTCCTCCGTCGTGCGGATGATCACCGGCAGAATCATAATAGACAGCGTCAGCGCCCCGGACAGAATCGACTGCCCCGCACGAAGAAACCGGCAAAACACCAGCAGCCCGAAAAGCCCGTATATAATAGAAGGAATCCCCGCCAGCGTTTCTATAGCCAGCCGGAGCAGGCGGACCGGCCCCGTGTCGCGGGCATACTCGTTCAGGAAAATCGCCGTTACCACCCCCAGCGGCAGGGCAATCGCAATCGAGAGCAGCGCCAAGTACAGGGTCGTCAGGATCATGGGGAGCAGATTCCGCTCCGCCCCAGGTGTGAATAGCGCCAGCTTGAACGCGCCCGCAGACTGCCCCAGGATGTAGGCCAGCACGAATACCAGCGCGCCAATCACCAGGATCAAGGCCGAAGCCATCAGCCCGTAGAGCAGACGGTCTACGAGCCGCCCCGGGTTGAACCCCCTCACGCCGCCTCCCCCGTCCGCCGCCGGATCCAGAGAATCGCGCTGTTCAGGGCGAGGATCAGGACAAAGAGCGTAACCCCAATGGAAAAGAGCATCCCGCTGTGGCGGCCAGAGGAATAGCCCATCTCCAGGGCGATGGTCGCCGTGAGGGTCCGCACGCTGTCCAGAGGGCTTTTGATAAGCTGCGCTGAATTCCCCGCCACCAGGATCACCGCCATGGTCTCTCCCGCGGCGCGGGAAATTCCCAAGATGATCCCCGCGATCACCCCGGAACGGGCGTGGGGCAGGGTTACCGCCCAGGCGGTCTGCATGGCGCTGGCCCCCAATGCCAGACTCGCCTCGCGGCAGGACTGGGGAACCCCCCGCAGGGCGGTCTCGGCGATGACGATGATCGTGGGGAGGATCATCATCCCCAGGACGATTACCGCCGCCAGGAGACTGTTCCCCGTCGCGCCGTGGAAGGTACGCTTCACCCAGGGCACGATCACCATGAGGCCAAAGAACCCGTACACCACCGAGGGAATTCCCGCCAGCAGTTCTATGCCGGCCCGGGCCAGGCGGGCGTATTTATCCGGGGTGAATTCCGCCAGGAACAGCGCGGAGAGCAGGGCCAGGGGCAGCCCCAAAAGGATAGCGCCCAGGCTCGCCAGGACGCTGCCCAGGATCATGGGAAAGATGCCGTAGCGTTTTTGGTACGCGGGCCGCCATTCCAGGCCGCCCAGGAACCGCGCCGGGCTGGAGGGCGGCTCCGGCAGGAGGATGTGTACCGTGGGCTTCATGCCGGGCAGTCCGGGGTACTCCGCGGTAACGGTGTACGCCTCCGGGCTTTGAATGTCCGCGCCGGCGCTCCCGGCAAAGGAAAGCTGTTTTTCCGGGTCCGCTTCGGCGCGGTTTACGGTAAAGTCCAGGGTTCGCGAGGTTTCCGGCCCGGCGAATGACAGCGACACGGTTTCGGTTTCCGGGGGAAGCGCTATCATGGCGGTATCTTCCCGGTAGACGGTTCCGTTCACGGTGATTTCATCGATGCCCTCGGTAACGAGGCGGATGCCCGGCGCGGTGGGGCGTGTAAAGGGTTCGATGCCCTGGGCGAAGATGAAGAGCAGGATCGCTCCCAGGGCGATGACGGACGAGAAGGCCGCCGCCGTAACGAGGTATTTAAAAAGAACATCCGTTGTTCGCGGACTCAACAGCATATTTTCTCCTCAGAAACCACTCTTAATGGGGGCCCAAACCTGTGGTTCGATGGTCCCCCCGGCCACGCGCTGCTCAGGCTAAAGCCTTCGCGCATGTGGGCAATATGGGGGATTACGGGCGTTACGCTGTGCCGCACACTCAAGCTCAACGCCCTGCGGGCGCTGTTACTAAGCGGGGGCGTTGCGGGGGGCGGGGAAGGCCGCTTTCGCGGCCAATTCCAGGACCCGCATGGGGGGCAGCGGAAGCCCGCAGGGCTGGAGCGAGGGGGGCGTACCCCCCCTTAATTTGTCACTTTACCGGTATCCAGCTCGTCTTTACGATGTCCTGCCCCGGCGGACTCAGTACCCAGTCCAGAAACGCCCGGGTCTCGCGGTGAAGCGCCTTGCCCTTCTTCGTAAGCAGCAGGAAAGGCCGGGCAATCTTATAAGTGCCGCTGACCACATTGGCGGGAGTTGCCGCAACGCCCTCCACTTGCAGGGCCTTTACCGTGCCGTCCACAGAGCCCAGGGAGATGTAGCCCACCGCATCCGCGTTCCGGGAAATCTCCGCCTTGATCGCCCCGGTGCCGTCGAACTCCACCGCGCCCTTCACCAACTGATCCTGGAACTTGAGCAGCTCCTCAAACGCGCCCCTGGTTCCCGATCCCGGCTCCCGGGAAACCACGGCGATGGCGCCGCTCTTGCCCGGGTCAAGCTGGCTCCAATCGGTGATTCTGCCGGTGTAAATGTCCCTGATCTGATCCCCGGAAAGGCTGGTAAGGGGGTTGGCGGGATTGACGATCACCGCGATGCCGTCCACGGCGATCAGGGTCTGGTCAATG
This sequence comes from Treponema sp., assembly GCA_031280065.1. The sequence goes on from JAITHH010000152.1 coordinate 7,315, forward strand.
CCGGTTCCCTTTTCCGCGGCGGAGAGTTCCCGGCTGGACATGCCGATTTCGGCGGTCTCCGCAGGCACAGCCTTGATCCCGTCCCCGGACCCGGTGGCGCTCACGCTGAAATCCACGTGGCTCATGCCCTTCTTATACGCCGCGATGAGCAGTTCCATCAGGGGATTCACCGAGGTGGAACCCGCGATGGTGATGGTATAGGGTGCGGGGCCCCCGCTTCCCGCGCCCCCGTTCCGGGACTCCCCCGCGCCGCCGGCGGACACCGGCATCCAGGCAATCACCGCCAGCAGCGCCGCAACAGAAAACCGTTTCATAAGCAAACTCCTTATGCGCGGCGGATTCCTGCCCGCCGCGCTCTTGGTATGATGGCTTAAATCTACGGGTTCTCTGTTAGGGGCC
>JAITHH010000308.1 GCA_031280065.1 Treponema sp.
CGCGCCCGCCAGGGCGTTGAGCAAACATTTACGGCATGGTGTAGCGCTCGTAATACCCCCTATTAGCACACATGCGCGAAGGCTTTAGCCTGAGCAGTGCACGCCCAGCAAACGCGCCCGCCAGGGCGTTGAGGCAGCGTATGCGGCACGGCGTAGCGCACACAATCCCCCATGCTCTCACACATGCGCGAAGGCTTTAGCCTGAGCAGTGCACGCCCAGCAAACGCGCCCGCCAGGGCGTTGAGGCAGAGTTGCGGCACGGCGTAGCGCACGCAATACCCCCTATTAGCACATTTGCGCGAAGGCTTTAGCCTGAGCAGAGCGCGGCCCATAGCAACTGCCTGCGGGGGTTCCACCCCCGCACCCCCGCTGGGGGGACACGTCCCCCCAGACCTCCCATTCGCCAGGCGCGTCGTTTGCAAAGGGCGCGTCCCCGCTTGACATCCATTCCCCCCCCGCCCAATCATTCCCCATGACCCTTTTCCACCCCCTCATCCAATCCTGGTTCTCTTCCATATACGGAACACCCACCCCCATCCAACAAACCGCCTGGCCCCTCATCGCCCAAAACGAACACGTCCTCGCCCTCGCCCCCACCGGAAGCGGCAAAACCCTCACCGCCTTCCTCACCATCATCTCCCGCTTCGCAGACGGAACCTACCCCGCCAGCCAACTCTCCGCCCTCTACGTCTCCCCCCTCAAAGCCCTCAACGAAGACATCAGACGAAACCTCCTCGAACCCATCAGCGCCCTCAAAGCCCGCTTCGCCGCCGCAGATGTCCCCTTCCCCGAAATCCGCGTGGAAACCCGCTCCGGAGACACCCCCCAAGCCCAAAGACGGCGCTTCCTCGCCAAACCCCCCTCGATTCTCGCCCTCACCCCCGAAAGCCTCGCCATCCTCCTCCTCAACCCCCAGGGCAGAAAAGTCCTCTCCGCCGTGCGCTGCCTCATCATCGACGAAATCCACGCGATCCTGGGAACCAAACGCGGCGCGTTCCTCTCCTGCCAGATAGACCGCCTCGCCCTCACCGCCGGTGAATTCCAGCGCATAAGCCTCTCCGCCACCGTACGCCCCCCCCAAGCCGCAGCCGAATTCACCGGCGGACTGCGCGCCTCCGGCAGCGGATACGAAGCGCGGCCCGTGCGGATCGCCGCCCCCCCGGCAGAGAAAACCATCGAACTTCAGGTTGAATTCCCCCCGGATGACGAAGCGCCCGCCGAACCCGCCGGTAAGCAAGCCGGACCCTTTGGCAAACGCTACCAGATACTTGCCCGCATCATCATCGAGCGCATCCTGGCGAATCGCCGCCGCGACGCCCAGGGGAAATTCACCCAAGGCACGATCCTCGTGTTCACCGATTCACGGCGGCGGGCCGAGCGCATCGCCCTGCTCATCAACCAGCGGGCCGAAGCGTCCGGCATTCACCTGGAAGGCCCCGCCGCCTTCGCCCACCACGGCTCCCTGTCCAGGGAAGTGCGCCGGGCCGTGGAAGAACGCCTTGCCCGCGGAGAACTCCCCTGCGTCGTGGCCACCGGCTCTTTGGAACTGGGCATCGACATCGGGGCCGCCGCGGAAGTGATCCTCGCCGGATGCCCCGCAAGCGTCTCAACCGCGCTCCAGCGGATCGGCAGGTCAGGCCACGGCGTCGGCATGATCAGCCGGGGCAGACTCATTCCCTTTACCGGCATGGACCTCATCGCCGCCGCCGCCCTGGAAGCAGCCGTCCGCGACCGGGAAATCGAGGAAACGCGCCCCATCGAAAACCCCCTGGACATCCTGGCCCAACTGATACTCGCCCTCTGCGCCGAACAGAACCGGAAGGTTGATGAACTCTACGCCCTGGTTAGGGGCTTTTGGGCCTTCAAGACCCTCTCCCGCTCCGCCTACGACCTGGTAGTACAGATGCTCACCGGGCGCTTCGCCGCAGACCGGATACGGGAACTCAAAGGGCGGCTCTACCTGGACGCCCTCACCGGGGAACTGGCCCCCGCGCCCGGACTCCTGCGCCTGCTTTACGCATCCGGCGGCGTCATAACCAGCCGGGGCTATTACTCGCTGCGGCTGCGGGACGGCACGAAAATCGGCGAGCTGGACGAGGAGTTTGTCTGGGAACGGCGGCTGGGGGACCGCTTTGTCTTTGGGACGCGGACCTGGACCATCACGGCAATCAGCAGTGAGGCGGTGGAGGCCGTGCCCCTGGACAAGGCCGCAGACTACGCGCCGTTTTGGAAAGCCGAGCCGGTGTTCCGCAGCCCCGTGCTGGTCAGGCGGATATTGGAACGCTTCGAGCGCTTTGAGCGCGGCGGGGGCCCCCTGATCCGGGGAACGCCGCTTGACGAATTTATCGCCGGCCAGCGCAAGCGCCAGGGTGAAGTTCCCCTGCCCGGACTTCGCCATATCCCCATCGAGATCATCGACGATCCCCTGAACAAGGGCGATTCCTGGCTTGCCGCGCTGCACAGCTTCCGGGGCGGCGCGGTGAACTATCCCCTGGCCCTGGCCCTGAGCCAGGAACTGGAGGAGATCACCGGGCTGCGGGTTGACGCGGTTTCCGATGATAATGCGGTCCTGCTCCGCATCCCCCGCCTGCTGAACGAGCCGCCTGAAGCCCTGGTCCGCCGGGCGATATTCAGCCTGGGGAACGCCCAGCGGGGGGAGGAGCAATTCAAGCGGCGGCTGGAATCGTCGGGAACCTTCGGCGCGGCGTTCCGGGAGGCGGCGGAGCGCTCCCTGGCCCTGCCCAAGGCGGGATTCGGCAAACGCAGTCCTCTCTGGATCATGCGGCAGCGGGCCAAACGGCTCTTTGACGCGACCGCCCCGTACCGGGACTTCCCCATTACCGCCGAAGCCTGGCGGAGCTGTCTGCGGGATCAGTTCGACATGGAGGGCTTTACCGCGCTGCTGGCGGCGATTCGGGACGGGAGTACGGCGGTCTCCTTCTTCCGAAGCGCCGCGCCCAGCCCCTTTGCCCGCGATATTATATGGAAGGAAACGAACATCCTCATGTATGTCTATGATGAGCGCCCGGAACTACGGGGCGCTTCTCTTTCGGACGCGGTCATCGAGGCGGCGCTTGGGGAGGGCGCGGGGCGGCCCGCGCTCCCCGCAGCCCTGGCCGGGGACTTTAGCGCCCGGCTCAGGCGGGAGCGGGAGGGCTGGACCGCGGAGGAGCCGCTGGGCTTGTGCGAATGGGTCAAGGAGCGGATTGCGATTCCCCAGGACGAATGGGAGCGCCTGCTGGCCGCCGCGCCGGGAGTGCTGCGGGAGGCGCTGCAGGCGGATCCGGGTTTGGGCGGCAGGATCGGGCGGGTCAGGCGGGAGGGCGCGGCGCTGGATTCGCTGGTACACCGGGAATGGGCGCGGCTTTGGCGGGATGCGGCGCTTACCCAGCTTGGTCCCTGGCTCCGCTATGAGGGGCCCGTGTCCCTGGAGCGGCTGTGCGCCGTGTTCGGCGTGTCCCCTGCCGAAGCCGCCGCCGGGGTAGACGCCTTGGCGCAGCGCGGAATTCTGGTCAGGGGGGTGCGGGTGGAGCCGCTGGCAGAGGGTGTTCCCGGCCACAACGGCGTTATCTGCGGGGCGGACTTGATCTGCGACCGGGAAAACCTGGACTTGCTCCTGCGGCTCTTCCGCAAGCAGTCCCGGCCCGCAATCCGGGAGCGGCCCGCGTCCCTCTTGGTTCCCTTTCTGGCCCGCCGTCAGGGGATTCTGCGGGAAGGGGGCGGTTCGCCGCCTTGGGAGGGGCTGCGGTGTTTTCCCGCGCCTGCGGCCCTTTGGGAAACGGAACTCCTGCCAAGCCGCTGTCCTGAATACCGTCCGGGCATCCTGGACGAGGCGATTCGCGCCGGGAAGCTCCTCTGGTACGGCCAGGGCCGGGAGCGGATCGCCTTGTGCGGCATGGAAGATTATTCCCTGGTATGTCCCGGCGCGGAATCATCCGGCCTGGAACCGCCTGAACCGGCGGCGCTGGAATCAATGATGCGGGAAATGGCGGGTCTCTTAGAAAAGCCCCGCGATTTTTGGGAGATCAAGGACGCGCTGGGCCTGGACAGCCGCCGGATCGGGGAACTGCTGTGGGAAGGGGC
>JAITHH010000135.1 GCA_031280065.1 Treponema sp.
CCCTACAGGGTTTCTACCTCCGCCAAAGACGGAGGCTCCGCGCCCTTCCGGGAACAGACCAGCGAGGCGGCTTTGTTGGCGAACCGCAGGGCGTCGGCAAGCTCCCCTTCGGTCAGCGCGGCGAGGGCGGCGCGGGGCGGCGTACTGCGGCGTTCCAGCCAGGCTAAAAGCGCCCCGTGAAAGGTGTCGCCCGCGCCGATGGTATCGGCCACGGGGAGGTCTATTGCCGGGGACGTTACCCGCAGCAGGCCGCCGCCGGGCTGCTTTAACAGGGCCAGCGCGCCCTTGGGCCCCAGCGTGCTGACCGCCAGGCGCGGGCCCAGGCTGAGTACCCGCCGCATGGACGGCTCCAGGCCCAGGCCGGGGTAGATAAAGTCATAGTCCTGCGCGGAAACCTTGGCAATGTGCGCCAGGGACGCCCAGCTTTCAAAACGTTTCACATAGGCGTCCCGGTCAGGGATCATGAAGGGCCGCACATTGGGGTCAAAGGAGATCAGGGGCCCGGCCTCGCCCCGCGCCGCTTCCCGCCGGATCAGGGACTCGATGGAGGACGCCGCGGGTTCCAGGGTCAGGGCAATGGAGCCGAAGAGGATGCCGCGTATCTCCGGGGGGAGCGCGGGGGGAATATCCGCCGGGGAGAGGGAGCGGTCGGCGCTGCCTTCGGTGTAGAAGACGTATTGGGGTTCCGCGCCCGCGTCGAGTTTGACGAAGGCCAGGGTGGAATGTTCTCCAGAACGGATGATGAATTCCTCCCGCACCTGGTTTTGGCGGAGACGCTGGATCAGGATTTCGCCGAAGAAGTCCGTGGAGAGTCTTCCAAGGAAGGCGGCGGGGACGTTCAAGCGGGCGATAGCGATGGCGGTATTGTAGGGGCTGCCGCCTGGGCAGGGATGGAAGCTGCCGTGGGCGTTAGGGATCATATCGATGAGGGCTTCACCGCAACAAAGAATCATAACGCTTGCATTTTAGCGGGAGCGCGGTATAATTGCAAGAATGTTAGTGGGGGGACCGGGGGGCGCGAACCAAAGGTTCGATGGCCCCCCGGCCAGGGGTGTGGGGGTGGAACCCCCACAGAGAGGGCTTGCCCCCCCACAGGAGGAAATATGCAAGGCACAATGAAAACGGCGGTGATGACGGGGATTGGGAAGATGGCAATCATCGAGCGGGACATTCCGCAGCCCAAACCGGGCGAGGTCTTGGTCAGGATCGAGTATGTGGGTATCTGCGGGTCGGACCTGCACTATTACCAGACGGGCCGGATCGGGGATTTTGTCGTGAAGCCGCCGTTTGTGCTGGGCCATGAGGCCGGCGGCGTGGTGGCCGAGACCGGCGCGGGGGTGACCCATCTGAAAAAGGGAGACCGCGTGGCCCTGGAACCGGGGAAAACCTGCGGCCATTGTGAATTCTGCCGTTCCGGGAAGTACAACCTCTGCCCGGACGTGGTCTTCTTTGCCACGCCGCCGGTGGACGGGGTGTTTCAGGAGTACGCGGCCCACGAAGCGGCCCTCTGTTTTAAGCTGCCCGATACGGTGAGTACCCTGGAGGGGGCCCTGATCGAGCCTTTGGCGGTGGGCTTCCACGCCGCCCTTACCGGGGAGGCCCGGATTGGACAGACCGCCCTGGTTACGGGCGCGGGCTGCATCGGGCTGGTGTCCATGCTGGCTTTGAAGGCCCAGGGGATCTCCACGGTCTACGTGACGGACGTGGTGGAAAAGCGCCTCCAGAAGGCCAAAGACCTGGGGGCGGGCGAGGTTATCAACGCGGCGGAGCGGAATACGGCGGAGGCGGTGCGGGAACTGACCGGCGGCAGAGGGGTAGACCTGGTGATCGAGACCTCCGGGAATGAAGTTTCCGCGGCCCAGGCCATTGAGTCCGCCTGCAAGGGCGGGACCATGGTGTTCGTGGGCTACAGCGCGTCCGGGAACATGAATCTCCCCATCAGCGCCGCCCTGAACCGGGAGCTGACCTTCAAGACGATCTTCCGCTACCGGCACATCTACCCCCTGGCTATCGGCGCGGTCGCCAGCGGCGCGGTGGACATCAAGCGCATCGTTACCGATGTGTTCGATTTTGACGACATCCAAGACGCGATGGACAAGAGCGTTCATAACAAGGCCGGTATTGTCAAATCGGTGATCAAGATAGCGAAACAGTGAAGCGCGTCAAGCGGCGTAACGAAAGCAGTATATTATAGATGAAAATAGCAATTGACACCCACACCCATTCAACGGCCTCCGGGCACGCCTATTCGACGCTGGATGAGCTTGCCCGCGGGGCCCGCAAACGGCGGCTCCAGGGATTCGTCCTGACCGACCACGGGCCCGCCATGCCCGGCGGCCCCCACCCCTACCACTTTAGCAACATGCGTATCCTCCCCCATCATATCGGGGGGGTACTGTTCTTCCGGGGGGTGGAGGCCAACATCACCGGCGAGGCGGGGAACATCGATCTGGCTCCTGAGTACCTGCGGGGCCTGGATTTGGTCATGGCGGGGTTCCACGAGATTTGCTTTGCCCCCCGCAGCCGGGAGGAGAATACCGCAATCCTCATCAATGCCCTAAAGAATCCCTGGGTGGACGGCGTTTCCCATCCGGGGAATCCGGCGTTCCCCGTTGATCTTGACGCGGCGGCGCGGGCCGGGGCGGAGTACGGGAAATTCCTGGAGATCAACAACAGTTCCTTCCGGGTGCGGCCCGGCAGCGAGGAGCATTGCCGCGCCCTGGCCCGGCTCTGTAGGGAACGCGGGTGCCTGGTGAGCTGCGGCAGCGACGCCCACTATCAGGGCGACGTGGGAAACTTTACCAAGGCCCGCCAGGTGATTATCGACGCGGGGATTCCGCCGGAATTGGTCATCAACAGCTCCCTGGCGCGGTTCAAGGCGTTTTCCCAAGCCCGACGGGCAGCCCGACAGACGGCGGGGAGGGCCCTGTAGCGGGGAGCGATGGATTGGTTTGACGGGTTCCGCCTGGGGTGCTTTGTGTTCGCCGCGCTGTTTCACGGGGCGATCTGGGGGGGGCTTATCAAGACCTGGCTGCGCGAGCGGCGCGTTACCAAGGGCGAGGGCTCGACGCCCCTGGTTTCGGTGATCGTTCCGGTGCATAACGAGGCGGCCTGCCTGCCCGCCCTGCTGGAGAGTCTGGAGAAGCAGGATTATCCGGCGGTTGAGTACGTTTTTATTGACGACCGCTCCGCTGACGGGAGCGGGGCGATTATCAGCCGCTTTATGGGGGGCCGGGCGCGGCTTTTGACGCTCCGCGAGAATCCGGGGGCTAACCGTAAGCAGTACGCCCTGGACCGGGGCATTGAGGAGGCTGCGGGTGAATTGCTCCTCTTTATTGACGGGGATTGCGAAGCGCCTCCTTCCTGGATTCGGACGATGGTCTCCCGCATGGCGGACCGCGCAACGGGTTTGTGCTTGGGGCCGGTATTCAAGAAGGGCGGGGAACGGGGCTTTTTGCCGCTCTACCAGTGCTTTGACCATGCGGTGCGGTATCTGTACCTGGCGGCTTCCGCGGGTCTGGACGCGGCGGGCGGGGGGTTCGGCAACAACCTGATCCTCCGGCGCGAGGCGCTGGACGCGATTGGCGGGTATGGACGGCTTCCGCCTTCGGCCACCGAGGATGCGGCCCTTATCGCGGGGATCAGGCGGGGTTCGGGCTATCATGTCCGGGCGGTTTGTGATTCCGGGGCAGCGGTGATGACGCGGCAGGAACCGTCCTGGAAGCGGCTGGTGAACCAGACGCTCCGCTGGAACAACGGCGGCCTCTTCTCGCCTGATTGGACGACGCGGATCAATTTTACGATCCTCATGCTGATCATCGCGTCGGGGGTTGTTACGGTTCCGTTTCTGCCGTTTTGTCCGGGGCTGTGGGTTTTTCCGGCCATGGTGCTGTTCGGCATGACGCTGAATACTATTGCGGCGCTGCGGCTGTTTGGGGCGTCCATGCCCCGCGCTGGGGCTGCGTATATTCTCCAGGTTCTGTTCATTCCCTGTTACTTTACGTTTCTGACGGCGCTGGGTTTTTTAGGCGTTAAGGCCGGCTGGGAGGGCACGGGGCATTTGGCAAACGGGGACTAAGGCGAATGGGAGGTCCGGGGGCCATCGAACCTTTGGTTCGCGCCCCCTAGGGAAGCACTGATTTATTCAACCGAGAATAAATCAGTGCTACTTTAATGTTGTATTTGCGTAATGAAATGAGCAAATACATAGGGCAACGCTGATTAAAGAGACTCCCATGCAAAATCAACGAATCATATATTTTTTTACCACAGATGACACGGATATACACAGATTAACACTGATGTTGTTTCTACTCATCTGCGCCATCCTTTTTATCCGTGTAATCTGCGGTTTCATCCGCCGGACCGAAGGTCCGCAATCAGCGTTGCCCTAGGAAAGGGAGTTACCATGTAACGCCCGTAGGGGGAGTCGTCCCCCCCTTTTATTTACGATGCGCGGAGGTCCTCAAAGAAGCCGTCTTTTGAGTCGATACGGGCATTACATTCGCCGCCGGCGAGCGTGAACTTCCCGTTTTCGCATATCTTCACGTCGGGCCGGCTGCCGGGTTTGTCAGGGCCGCGGATCGTGCCGCCTCCCATGACCGCCTGGCTGTCGATAAACAAGGTAGAGGCCATGAGGCCGGAATTATCAGCGATAAAGCCGTTCTCCATCTGGAACACGCTTTGGTTCATGGTGCAGACCGCGCCGCCGCAGCCCCCGCCGAAGTTATTGGTTATCGCGCCGCCTTCCATGAGAAACAGCGCGTCTTCGCCGGATACACAAACCCCGCCGCCGCCGATTTGCGCCCTGTTGCCGTCAAGAGCGCCTGTGCGGAAGGTAAACGCCCCTTTGTTAAACACCGCGCCGCCGAAATTAGAGGCGCGGTTTTGAAAGATAATTCCCCGCTCAAGGGTAAAAACACCGTTCTCTGCCGCATAGACCCCGCCGCCGCTGCCGCTGTACTCGCCGGTGTCATGGCCTATGGCTTCGTTGCCGCTGATTGTTCCGTCATGCATGGTAAATACGCCGCCCTCGAAGACACAGACCCCGCCGCCTCTCCCGGACGGCAGGGTCCTGCCCCCCGCTTTCACCGGATTCTCTGAGCCGGCAGTATTATTGGCGATAGTTCCGCCGTGCATGGTGAATACACCGTCGAGGCCGACATAGACTCCGCCGCCGGCAAACGAGGCTTTGTTCTTGGCGATAAGGCCGCCGTACATGGTAAAGGTTCCGCCGTCATCAGGAAATACGCCGCCGCCGTTGAAAAGGCAGACGTTGCTTTTAATGCTGCCGCTTTTCATCACAAAGGTGCAGTGCTTTCCCACATAAACGCCGCTGCACAGTCCAAAAGCGGCCTTGTTACGGCTGATGGACGCGCCGTCCAGGATGAGATGTCCGTCGCGGACATAGACGCCGCCTCCGCCTGATTCCTGGATGGAGCCGCCGGTGAGGGTAAGGCCGGGTCCAAGCGTTACCGTATTGCCGCTCCCGATGAGCATCACCCGGTTTCTCTGCTTGGCGTCGAGAATTCCCCCGCGCTCATTGCTTGCTCCCCGGAAGAGCAGCGGCGGATACTTCCATTCGAGCGAAATCATGGCGTGCACGTCCGACTCCGACTCGCTGGAGATGGTTCCGGCGATGACGATCTCCGCCAGCGTGTAATCTTTCTCGATAAGCGTTTCCAGCGCGGCGTACACGTTTGCAAAGGGCGCGTCCTGCGACCCGTCGTTTTTATTGTCCCCGTCCTCCGCTACATAGAGCGTGATGGTACGGGCTTCCTGCTGTTCACTCATAGTTTCCCTCCTTGTTGTTTTTATAATATACTGAAAAAAACAGCGTAGGGTCAAGCGGTCAAACTGATTTGCCGCGGCAGTTTATCGCGGTTAAACAGCAAAACTACAGGCTATTCACGGATCACGAGAGGCGGATAAAAACGCGATAAGGCGCTCATACAACTGAATACGGGCCTGGGAAACCGCGTCAATGTACGCGCTGTTGCTTAACACGATCCGCTCGCCGAAACTCGTAACCGTGCGTATCTTCGGCATATCCACAAAACGCAGCGGCGTGATCAGCGCAAGGTAATGGGCGGGAATATAGCCCGCGTTAAACTTGAAAGCCGTCAGACCCGACCAGCGCAGGCTGCGGATTTTATACTTGAGTTCCCGCACGGTTACTTTTTCCGCGTCCGCTGCCGGGTTATAGCAGCGCCGGATTTCATCGCAATCTTCGGCGTAAGAGGATATGTCAAACGAGGGGAAGTGATCGGAGCGCGTTCCATCGGTCAGAAACAGCGCGGCGTCCGTATCAGCCATGTCCCGTATGATGAGATAGCGCCTGGCCGCGGCGATGCTGTATTGAAACAGCGCCTTGTCGTTCTTCACGAATTTTTCCATAAGGCGGCGGGTGAAACTTTCAGACAAGCCGTCCAAGGCGTTTTCGGGAACGGACAGGGTGGCGAAAAACAATTTGGGCGGGCCGGTTCTTCCGGGCAGATAATCACGCTTGAGGTAGGTCCACATTTCCACCGGGTGGATTTTAAGAACGCAGGATTCGCCGCGCCAGCTTACGCGGAAATCGCAATCGCCTTCCAGGATGTTGAAATTGGGAATTTCATAGCGCCAGTCCGCTTCACGCTCCCCGCCGGTCCACGAATAACCCCGGTAGTATTTGTCAGGTGAATGTCCCCGTTCTCCCCGCGCACTATCGCTGTCAGGCGCGGCGTCTTTGAGGAACGCGCCTGCTTCCAGCAGGAGCGGCGCGGTTTGGAACTGCCACCCGCCGCCGAAAATTGGCTTGGTCCAATAGCCCGCTTCGCCCGCTTGGTTCAGGCCCGCGATACGCAGTTCCCGCGCCCCGTTTCCGCGCCCGTTTTGCAGAATGGTGATATGGCGGGTAAGCGCCGCTTTACCGGCAAGGGGGACGCGGGGCTGGGGCCGCCAGTCCTCGGCGGGCAGAGCCCACTCGTTCAAGTTGGAAAAATAATTGTCTCCGGGCAGGTCTGACTGGTAGTATTTGTACGTATACTTGAACCACATGGGGTCGCAGCCGGTGGTATCGAAGTCTGCAAGGCGGGTGTACATCTCCCCGGCTTCGTTGATCACGAACATAGTTGAGGCGCTTGCCGAGAGCGAGGCTGCCTTGAACGCGCCCCGTTCAGGGCCGATGAAGTTCCGGGAAAAATCAAGGGGGAGGCCCGTATCGGCGTAACAGATTTCCTGTCCGTCTTCCAGCAGCGCATAAATGGTAACGATCTCCATGGTGCCGTTGTGGTGCTGGTTTCCAAAGGGGTCTTCGTAGTACAGCACATGGGAATTGCGTTTCCCCATTACCCATGAAATGTTGTTTGCAAGGCGCCTGTCAAGAAAAAGCCGCTCTTTGCCAGGCCAGCCGTAGGTTTCAAGCCAGACATTGCTTTTGTGCGCGATGGTCTGATCAAAACAGTAGCGGTAAAAAACGCCTTCGGAGGAAAGGGCGATAAGCTCGTCCGCGTCGGCGGATATTTCCGCAACGGCACTTCCTTTGCGCGGAAGGCCGGTCTTTTCAAAGAGCGTCCATTCCCTTGGTTTCTTTTCGCGGTCAATGCTTTTATACCAGATGCGCCCCTCGTGGAGCATATAATAATGATACGAATTAAAGGTTTGCGTTCTGGTTTTGATATACACCGCTTCGGGAAAAACACCGTTGATATTTTCGCTGTTATACAGTTTGCCGGAAAAGAGCGGCCCGGTTCTCTCCGCATAATCATTGGAGCCGAGGTAGATCGCTTTTGACAGGGCGCATGAGTTAATGAAAACTGAAACCAGAAAAAGCGCGATAACGGTAACTTTCGTGTTCATTGCTTTTTTCATTTCAGATATTTTTAATATGGCCCGCAGTTGTTATGTAATGTTAAAAAATTGTTAAGGAATTATTAAATCATACAAATTTGTTTTTAAAAATGACAGCATGGTATACGGCCCTTGGGCTGTCGCGTGTGCGTTCTTCCCCTTGCTGTAATAAGGGCAGGAAACTGGGCTTGAAAACGGCTTAGCCCGGCAGTACTATGATAAAGATGATAGAACAAGCAACTATAGAAGCAATTATAGCCGGTAAAAACGATTTTTTCAGGGGAATACCGCCTGCTATTCAATAGACAATTCGGGCATGCAATTCTTTGAAGCGCCAATCGGGATAACCGGCTGTTTGGCTGTCATCAATTTCAACGGAGGATAAAACAGTGATAATAAATGTAAGTAATTTTGGTGATATTCTTACTAAATTTTTCATAAGTATTACCTCAAATATATTGCAAGGATGGTTTTTTGAAAAAGGCCGATATGATTGCAGGCTTGTGCATCAAGGCATACAAGGCTTCTTTCACCACTTTGAAAAATTGGTCCGGTCCGGCGATTATCTTTTTCCCAATTACGTGATGTTTTACATACGACCATACCGTTTCATCAGGATTTAATTCAGGTGAATATCCGGGAAGATAATACAACTGTAATTTCCCGCCGGTAGACGCGACGAATTCTTTTACTTTCTTG
>JAITHH010000215.1 GCA_031280065.1 Treponema sp.
ACTATCTGAAAAAGACGGCGGGCGGCAAACCAGTGGCGGTGGTGGGCATGGATACCAGACCCACGGGAAGCGCCATCGCCAGTATCCTGATCCGCGTTCTCCTGGCGGAGGGCTGCGATGTCCGCTTCGCCTTTATCACCGCGGCCCCGGAGATCACGGCCTACGCCAGAACCCTCGGTCAGACTGCGGGGGGCACGGCGGGATTCGTGTTCATCTCGGCGAGCCACAACCCCATCGGACATAACGGCCTCAAATTCGGCTTGAATGACGGCGGCGTACTGCCCGGTTCCGAGACCCTGCGCCTCATCGAACATTTCAATGCCGCTATAACCGCGCCTGACCGGATCGACCGGGCGGCGCGGGCGCTTGCCGGCGCGGACAGCGGCGCGGTAACGGCGGTCTACCACAACGCGGAACGGACCAAGCAGGCTGCGTACCGGGCCTACCTGGAATTCACCCGATCCCTCATCGCCGGCGGCGCGGCGGGGGAAGCCCTGATGAATACCATGACCCGCTTCCTCAAGGATGCGCCCCTGGGAGTCGCGGCGGACCTGAACGGTTCTGCCAGAACCCTCTCCATTGACGGTGAACTGCTCGGCGGCATGGGCGTGGCTTTCAAAGCCATCAACGATGAGCCGTACAACATCGCCCACCGGATCGTGCCCGAAGGCGAATCCCTGGAACCCTGCCGGCGCTTCCTGGAGGAACTTCACCAGCAGGATTCTTCCTATATACTGGGCTATACGCCTGACTGCGACGGCGACCGGGGAAATCTGGTCGTGTGGGATGAGTCTGCGGGGCAGGCCCGTATTCTGGACGCCCAGGAGGTCTTTGCCCTGGCCTGTGTAGCCGAGCTGTCCCATCTGGTGTGGACCGGCGAACTGCGCTACGACAGCCGGGGAAACGCCCTGAATAAGGCGGCGGTGGCGGTAAACGATCCCACGTCTCTGCGGATAGACCGGATTGCCCATGCCTTTGACGTGCCGGTATTCCGGGCGGAGGTGGGCGAGGCCAACGCGGTGGGCCTGGCGCGGAAACTCCGGGAGAAGGGCTGCCTGGTCCGTATTCTGGGGGAAGGCTCCGCCGGGGGAACCATCACCCACCCGTCTGCGGTGCGGGACCCCATCGACACGCTGGCCGCGCTGATCAAGCTCTTGGCCCTTCGCGGCGGCAGGGAAGGTTCAGGCGATCCGCGGGGCTTGTTTGAATTGTGGTGCGATTTATCGGACCAGGCCGCGACATACCGTCCGGATTTCGGTCTCCAGGACATCATCGCCAGTCTTCCCGCCTGTATCACCACCGGCGCCTATACGCCGGAGGCGCTGCTGCGGGTCAAGACCGCGGATCACGGCCTTTTGAAGGACCGGTATCAGGCGGTTTTCCTGCGGGAGTGGGAGGCGCGGAAGGACGCGCTGGCCGCCAAGTACGGCATTACCGCATGGGAAGCAGCCGCGTACAAAGGAACCGAGGAGCGGCGGGGAATCTCCCGCTTCGGTGACGCGGGCAGGGGCGGATTGCGGGTGATATTCACCAACCGGGAGGGCCGGGAGATCGCCTGTATCTGGATGCGGGGGTCGGGAACGGAGCCGGTATTCCGGGTCATGGCGGATGTGGAGGGCTCGGACCGGCGGATGGAGCGGGACTTGATTGAATGGCAGCGCCGTATGGTCATGGAGGCCGATTCGGCGGAATAGCGGCGCGGGCTGGGCCGGCGCGATAAGGAAAGAAGCATGGGTATACGGGGAGAGCTGTTCTCGACCAAGGTGGCGTTGAAGAACAGGACGTACTTTTTCAATATCAAGGAAAACCGCATGGGGGATCTGTACCTCAATATCGTGGAGAGCAAGAACAAGGAGACCGGCGGTTTTGAGCGTCAGTCGGTGATTCTCTTTGCGGATGATACGCAGGAATTTCTTGGGGGATTCGAAGAAGCGCTGCGGATATTGGAGAAGGAGGCGCGGGAGAAGCGCAAGGCCGCTCCTAAGCGGGTAGTCGTCAAAAGGAAAGAGCGATAGCGCCGGCGCAGCGTCTAGCCCCCTACGCGGGGGCGCCGTCCCCGCAGGTTCTGTTTTATGGAAGCGTCTCTTTATATTCACGTGCCTTTTTGCGCGGGCAAATGCGATTACTGCGATTTCTACTCCCTGCCCATAGCCGCAGACGATCCCCGGCTGAACCGTTTTGTGGAAGTCCTGCTCCAAGACGCCCGCGCCCGCCTTGCCGCCTTCTCCATAACCCGCGTCCCTACTCTCTTCATCGGCGGCGGCACCCCCTCCATCTTGGGGCCGCAGCGGATGGAACGCCTGCTCAAGGGACTGCGGGCGCTCATCCCCCGCTGGCCCGCCGAAGTTACCGTGGAGGTCAACCCCGAATCCGCTGATGAGGCGCTGCTGGCCGCCTGCCAAGACAACGGGGTAAGCAGGATAAGCGCCGGGGTACAGACCTTCCACCCCCCTTCCCGCCGCCTGGTCCGCCGCCGGGGGGACGGTGCGCTGCTTCCCGGACGGCTGGCCCTGCTTGCTTCCCGTTACGGAAGGGCCTTTTCAGCGGACCTGATCACCGGGCTTCCCGGTCAGGACGAGGGGACAGTGCGGGCGGACATCGAGCGGCTCTTGGCCTTTGCGCCGGGCCATGTGTCCCTCTACGCGCTGACTGTGGAGGAAGGGACGCCCCTGGAACGGGAGGGCCGGCGGCTTCCCCCCGCTGATGAGGCGGACCGGCTCTGGATTACCGGGCGCGATATGCTCCAGGACGCGGGCTGCGCCCAATATGAGACATCGAACTTCGCCCTTCCGGGCCGGCGGGCGGCGCATAACATCCGCTACTGGCGCATGGAAAATTGGATCGGCCTGGGGCCTGCCGCATCTTCCACGATCATCAGCGGAGAGGCGGCGGCGCTGGACGGGCGGCGCTATACCCAGCGCGCCGGTGTTGATTCCTACCTGGCGGGCCCTCCCGAACCGGCGGAAGAACGCCTGGAACCGCTGACCTTGATGAAAGAGACCTTTCTGATGGGATTCCGTTATATCGAAGGCCCGGACGAGGCGCTCTTTGTCCGGCGCTTTTGCCGGAGAATCGAAGACTGCATCCCCCAAACCCTCGCCGCATGGCGGGAACGGGGCATGATGATCCCCGGAAAAACCGCGCTGAACCGCGAGGGGCTTCTCTTTCTGAACGCCTTTCTGCGGGATATTTTTGGAGAGCTTGATGCGGGCAACGCTTGAAGGGCGTTTTCCCGGATTACAATTCCCTGATAAAAGGGCGGATGTACAGCAGAGCCGCGCCAACCGCGGCGGCCTCTTTTTTGTAAGCGCAGGGGGTGATATAGTCCTCAGTGCCGAAAAACGTGGTCCGCTCCGCTACCAGGGCCCGCAAGTCGGCCACGTAATCTTCCAGGTATTCCCCCAGATAGCCTCCCAAAATCACCTTGCAATCAAATGAAACGATAAGATTGTTGAGCACGGTGGCGAGGCAGGACTTGTACTGTTCCCACACCGCCGCAATATCCGCATCCCCGGCCTGTAAGCGTTCAAAAAAGAGCCCCAGGTCTCCGCCCGTATGGCTTGAAAGGGTCAGAGCCGAGCAATAGGCATCTACACAGCCCTTCCGTCCGCAGTAGCAGGGCAGACCGTCCCGCTCCAGCGTCATGTGGCCGAATTCGCCGCCCCGCTGGTTGTCTCCCAAATAGAGTTCATTGTGAAGGAGAATTGCCCCGCCAACGGTGTCGCTCAGGGAAAGGTATACCGCGTCGGTATGGTACTTATGCTTCCACATTTCGGCGATCCCCGCGGCATTAGCGTCGTTACAGAGCGCAGAGGGATAGGAGAGCCCCCGGCTGATGGCGGAACACTGGAGGGCCGACACTTCAAGCACATGGGAGTAGATGATCATCTGGCCGTCGCGGGTCAGCACCCCCGGAACCGAGAAACCGGCGCCGATAATACTCCCCTGCTCCACCCCGGATGCGGCGATCATCCCGGCGATAACGCCGGTTACCTCCTGGAAATAGGCCGGATTGTTTGTAAAGGACCTATCAAGCCTGACGCTTTGGATGATTTCACCTGCCAGGTTGATAAGCACAATACTGATATGATTGCGGGTAATATCGGCGCCCACCGCATAGCGGGCGTTTTTTGCGAATATGATCGATACCGCCTTGCGCCCTCCGGTGGATTCCAGCATTTCCCCCTCTTCCAAAAGCCCCTCCTGCTGGAGGGCTTTAACATTTTGGATGGCGGTAGGCAGACTGATACCCAATTCGACAGCTATCTCTGGTTTTGAGATGCTCCCCCGCTGGTACACCAGTTGATACACCCGGTTGCGGTTATTGGTCAATTTACAGTCTCTTGATCGCTTCATGTAGGGCCAATGTCTTGACTTTATCTTGAAATATGATATTTGTCAATATTATCGTAGTTTGAAAGGCGGGATACACCGTGCCCGCCACAGAATACATCGTAGCCGCCCCAAAATACATCGTAGCCGCCGCGAAATACATCGTAGCCAGCGCAAAATACATCGTGCCCGCCGCAGAATACATCGTAGCCGCCGCAGAATACATCGTGCCTGCCGCGAAATACATCGTAGCCGCCGCAGAATACATCGTAGCCGCCACAGAATACATCGTGCCCGCCCCAAAATACATCGTAGCCGCCGCAGAATACATCGTGCCCGCTCCAAAATACATCGTAGCCGCCGCAGAATACATCGTGCCCGCCCCAAAATACATCGTGCCCGCCGCAGAATACATCTTCGATATAGTAATTCATATCCGGCTGCTGAACTTCCTCCAGTCCGAGGGGGAAACGCCGGTCTTGCTTTTGAACAGCCGGGAAAAATAATACTGATCGTCAAAGCCCATCCTGAACGCGGCTTCTTTTACAGGTATATCTTCCCGCTCCAGCAAACTTTCCGCCTTGTGTATTTTGATATGGATATAGTACTGGTACGGCGTCATAGAGGTATAAGTTTTGAAAATCTCGTTGAGCCGCGAGGTGCTAATACCCAATTGCTCTGAAATACCGGACAGATTAATGGCGCCGTATATATTCGATTCCATGAGGCACTTGGCCTTTGCGACGATGTTCTGGTAATAGTTGGGCTGATCTTTGCGCCGTTCCCTGGTCAGCACTTCCGCGATCAGGGACAGGACCCCCGCGCAGGCTTTAAGCTGGTACAGGGGACGCTGGGCCCGGACCTCGTCAAAAATCTGATTGAAAATCGAAAGCAGGGAATCCTGGAGGCCGGTCTCAAAAAAAACATGCGCCGGCGAAAAGCGCCCTTCCGCAAGGAGCGTTGAAAAATAGGCCCCCTTGAAGCCCACCCAGTATTCATGCCAGCCTGTTTCAAGCAGGGGTTTATAGGCGTGTTTCAGGCCCGGCAGAATCAGCATGATGGAACCGGGCTTTACCTCGTAGGTATTGCCGCCTGAAGTAAAGACCCCTTCCCCCCGGGTGATATACACCAGTTGGAATTCCGGTAAAACCCGGCCTTCCGCGACGGTTCTGAACAGGGCCGGATGTTCGTTCTTCCGGGGCGGGTAAACGGTTCGGGGCTGTACATTGGTGGAGCCCGCGGTGGTGCATAACATGCCCAGCTTTTCGTCTTCCTCACTGTAGGGCGGATAGTGCAGGAATGAATCCGCGGGGCCTTCGGTACTTTGCGCCATTCATGGATAATACCCGTTTTTTTCCATCTTCTCAATAGAATTGTCCATTTACGGCGGGGCGGAAACCGGGGGAAACTGGCTTAACGGAGTATGGATGGAACAGGCAAGAATCGGTTTGTTCGGCATAGGGCTAGACACCTACTGGGCCCAGTTTGAGGGACTTTTGGACCGGCTCAAGGGCTATCAAAAACGCATCAACGAAGGGCTGGCGCAAAAGGGCCTTGAGGTGATAGATGCGGGTTTGGCGGATAATCCCGGCGCTGCCAGGGAAGCCGCGGCCCTCTTTGCCGAAAAGCGGGTGGAGGCGGTGTTTCTGTACATCTCCACCTACGCCCTCTCCCATACGGTCCTGCCGGTGGCCCAAAGTCTGAATGTTCCGGTGATCATCCTCAATCTCCAGCCTTCGCGGGCCATAGATTATCAAAAGATCAACGCCCTGGGCGACCGGGGAAAAATGACCGGCGAATGGCTCGCCCACTGCCAGGCCTGTTCCGCGCCGGAAATCGCCAATGTCTTCAACAACGCGGGACTCCAGTACGACATCGTTACCGGCTGGCTTGATGACCCCGAAGCATGGCAGATAATTGAAGACTGGTGCGCCGCGATCAGGGTACGGGCCGCGCTGCGGGATACCCGCATCGGCATACTGGGGCATTATTACTGTGGTATGCTGGACGTGTATACCGATGTTACCCGGCTGGCCGCGGTTTTCGGCAGCCATTTTGAACTCCTCGAAATGGACTGGCTCAAGGCCCTGTGGGACAAGGTCAGCGCGGAAGATATTACGCGAAAACGGAAACAGTTTGATTCCGCGTTTGCCGTATCCCCGGAATGTGACGAATACGAACTTGACCGGGCCGCAAAAACCTCCTCTGCGCTGGATGCCCTGATCGCTGAACAAAACCTGGGGGCCCTGGCCTATTATTACGAAGGCGGGGGTGATCATGAAAACATCGTTACCTCGGTTATCGCGGGCAATACCCTCCTTACCGCGGGGCATGTGCCGGTGGCCGGTGAATGTGAAGTGAAAAACGCGGTGGCCATGAAGATCATGGACTGCCTTGGGGCCGGCGGTTCCTTCTCGGAATTCTACGCCATGGATTTTAACGATGATGTGATCCTCTGGGGGCATGACGGCCCCGCGCATCCGGCAATTGCCGAAGGGCCCGTGGGATTGGTGCCCCTGCCGGTGTACCACGGCAAGCCCGGCAAGGGCCTTTCGATTCAGATGAGCGTCAGGCATGGGCCGGTTACGCTCCTGGCGGTGGTGCAGGGGCCGGGGGGCTCCACGTTTCTCCTCTGCGCCCAGGGGGAATCCGTTCCCGGCCCGGTCCTGGAAATCGGCAACACCAACAGCCGTTACCGTTTTGCCATCGGCGCGAGGGAACTGGTGAACCGCTGGTCAAAAGCCGGGCCGGCCCACCACTGCGCCATCGGGATCGGGCATATCGCCGGGAAGATCGAAAAACTGGCCTCCCTTTTGGGAATCGAATGCCGCAGGGTGTGTTAGGAGCAGCTTGAACATGGAGCATATTCTGGAACTGCGCGGGGTGTCTAAAACGTTTCCCGGGGTCAAGGCCCTGGATAAGGTTCACTTTGAACTCAAGCCTGGAGAGATTCACGCGCTCATGGGGGAAAACGGCGCGGGGAAATCCACCTTTATCAAAATCATCACCGGCGTATACCAGCCTGACTTTGGGGAAGTCTTCATCAATGGCGAACCCGCGGCGGTCAAATCGCCGCTGGATGCCCAGGCCCTGGGGATCGCCGCCATTTACCAGCATGTTACCTGTTTCCCCGACATTACCGTGGCGGAAAATATTTTCATGGGCCACGAGAAAACCGCGAAACCCTTTGGCCGCGTTGACTGGAAAACCATGAACCGGGAAGCCCAGGAACTCCTGGATCGGCTTGACGCGAATTTCGACAGCCGGGCCGAAATGGGGAGTCTCTCCGTGGCCCAGCAGCAGATCGTGGAAATCGCCAAGGCCCTTTCGGCTAACGCCCGGATCATCATCATGGACGAGCCGACGGCCCCGCTTTCCAACCGGGAATGTGAGGACCTGTACCATATCACCGAGGGTTTGCGGGATAAAGGGGTTTCCATTATTTTTATTTCCCACCGCTTCGAGGATATACGCCGCCTGGCAGACCGGGTAACGGTGTTCCGGGACGGCAAATACATCAACACCTGGGACAGGGCCGGCGTGGTTGAACACGACCTAGTGGTCGCCATGGTGGGGCGGGAAATCGTCCAGTTTTTCCCCCAGCGGGATACAATCCCGGGAGGGGAAATTTTCCGCATAGAGGGGCTTTCCAGAACCGGCTATTTCCGGGACGTGAGCTTTTCCGTCCGTTCCGGGGAGATACTGGCCCTCACCGGTCTTGTAGGCGCGGGGCGCACCGAGGTATGCGAGGCGATTTACGGTATTAGCTCCTACGATTCGGGCAGCATCAGGCTGAACGGAAAGAAACTTCCCCCCCAAAAACCGAGCGGGGCCATAGCTTCCGGCATCGGCTATCTTCCTGAAGACCGGCTCAAACAGGGACTGGTGCTCCGCTGGGAAATCGCCAAGAACATTACCCTTCCGGCGCTCAAAAAATTTCTCCGTTACGGCATGGTAGACCTCAAAAAGGAAAATCAGGAAGCCGGGGAACTTGCCGGTAAACTGGGGGTCAAGGCGGTGAGCGTCCACGACAGGGTTTCTACCCTTTCCGGCGGCAATCAGCAAAAGGTCATCGTGGCGAAACTCCTGACCGGCGACATGAAGCTGATCATCCTTGACGAGCCGACCAAGGGCGTTGACGTGGGCGCGAAGACCGCCATTTACGAGATCATGAACGAACTGGT
>JAITHH010000231.1 GCA_031280065.1 Treponema sp.
GCATTTCCGGCTGGGCGGTATGTCCCCCCATTGCAGCCCTAATCCGCCGGTTTGGAGGACTTCCTGCCCCGGCTTTTGAACCGCTTCCCCAGTTCATCGGCCACGATCTTGGCGTTGGGTACGTCCCGGCTTGCCGCCTGCCTCGCCGAATGGTAGTAATCGAGTATCCAGTGGTAGGCTTCGTTGCCCGCCAGATAGGAAATGTTGTAGATTGCCTCCTGCACCTGGCCGGCAAGATTTTTGATAGGCAGAACATTTTGCACATCGTCAATATCGGCGGTAAATTCGGCCTTATTCAGCCACGGCGGAACGAGATCGGGGTACAAATCGATGAATTCCTTGCCCTTTTCGAGGAAGGCCAGGGACTTGTCCCCGACAATGGTCATCTCCCGGCGCTCCTCCGCCGTGAGGGGCGTACGGTACGGCTCCAGTTTGGTCAAAATCTGCTGAAACAGACCCGTAATCTCCGTAATGACCGCCGGAGGTATGGCGGCTGTATGCTCGTTGTGCATAGTTTACTCCTTGTGGGCTTACGCCCATGGTTTATGGAGTTTGTTATACTATAAGAGAGCAATTTGAGCAATTCCCATGAAGGTTAAGGGAGGGGCGCCCCCCCATTACCCGTTAAGTGAATACGCCGTCCGGCATACCGTCTTATATACACAACCCGCGCAGTCCCCCACAGATATTTCCTCCGGCGCAAAGTTCAAATCCTTCAACGCCGCGCAAAAACGCCCGATGTACCCCTCCAGCGCCTCCAGCGTCGGCTCGTAGTCCTCCCGTCCCTGCCCCCGCTTCCCCCCCGGCGAACCTATCACCGCGCCGATGTCCCGCTTGTTAATGCTGAAAAAAAACGCGCCCCCCACCTGCTGTTTGCGGGCCTCCTCATAAAGCCGGACATACACTGGCATCTGAAAATCGCCAATCACCCCGTCAACAGCGCCGCTGTCCTTCTTGGAAGGATAGGCGTTTGTCTTGTAGTCAACGATCACCGGAACATCCTCCGGGGAAACAGAAACCCGGTCAATGCGCCCGTTCAGAAGCGCCTCCCCCCGGACAAACTCAAGAGAAGCCTCCAAATCCGCCACCGCGTATCCGGCAAAGTATTCAGATTCGGCGTGTAAGAGCAGCCGCAGCCGCCGGGCAATCGCCCTGGACTGGGACACCAGCAGGGGAACTGCCAAAGGCCCCTGAAACGCCGGATAGGCCCGCGCCGTCTCGCGGGTTATCTCCTCTGCCCAGCAGCAATACTGTTCCATATTCGCCGGCGTAAAGAACCGGTCCGCTTCCCGGATGCGCTCAAAAAGTGTTTTCAAGATCGCGTGGTACAAAAGCCCCAGGGATGCGTCATCCAAAAGTTTTGCGTCCGGTTCAAAAGGCGCCAGACCCCAGACCTTTCTGTAGAGCCAGGAGGCGGGACAGGAGAAGAACGCGGTCAAGTCCGTCGCGGAAACCTTGATGAATTCCCCCGCGCCCTCCTTCCGCCGCATTTGGATGAATCGCAGCCGCTCGCGCAGCAGCGCTGCTGCGGGCGCCGGTTCCGGGAAGGGCGCTTTGAGAAGCTGATAACATTCCCGCGGCTGCCCGGCCAGCGCTCCGCTCCAGCGCTCAAAACCTTCTTTTTGTACCGGAAAGATACGCGAAGGAAATTCAGCAGCATCACGGTCAGCCCACCACTCCCGCTCCTGGCGGAAGGGGTCAGGCGCGCTCTCCCCCGGCGCGTCAAGGGGATTAGCAAAGAAACTGTGGGGAATCGCCCAGCCGGAGAACGTCCGCTCAGACGCGCTGATCCGCAGGTGGGACCGGAATTCCAGGGAGCGCGGCCCGCCCGGATCGCCCCCGTCCTCCGCGCCGCAGCCCCAGTAAAGGCTGAAAAAGGCCGCCGAAGCGTCCGCGTCAATCACTTTCAGGCGCTTGCGCTTGTCCTGGCGCAGAAACTTGAGGGGCTGGTACAGTACCGTTGCCGCGTTCTGCGACGCGTTGAGGACAAAGTGGCAGGCAAAGGGCGCGGCGGCGGCGACACGGTAGGGAAAAATATTCACCCCGCAGCGTTCCTGTTGAGGCACGTACTGCTTCTCCTGGAGTATGGAGAGGTAGAAGGCGAAGGGAGACGCGGGGACCAGATCGGGGTAGTCCGCCTCAAGCTGGATCAGCGCGGACAGTTCCTCGATGCACCGGGCCAGCGCCGCGTCCCCCTCCGGGGAGCAGGCGTCCCGCGAGAGGAAGCCGGGGAAGCGCCCGCCGTCCCAGGGCTGGTCCCGCGCCCAAGCGCCGCCCCGGAACGCGAAGTAGCGCCGGCGGATTGCGCTAAAACCGCGGGCAGAAGTCATTGCCGTCAGGTCTTCCTTCAAGCTCTGGTAATAGCGGCGCAGGCGTTCTTCACGGGGGGAATTTCTGAACGCCTCCAGCCAAATATCAACCGGGCGGCCATGATCCCGGTACGGTGAAACGCAGTTATTCTGTATGCCAAAGCCGATGAGTTCCCGGTTCCACTGGGGGAAACGCCAGGGAAGCTGTTCATTGAGGAGCAGCGATTTTACCGATGCGAAAGAAAAATTGTTGGACACGCAGGCGCTGATCAGGCTGAACAGTTTTCCTGTCCCGAATTCGGCAAGGGGCTTTCCGGCGCGGCGGCGGGCGGGAATATTATAAAGGGAAAGTTCCCGCAGCAGATATGGTTCCGCCTCCGCTAAACCGGGCAGGCTGACCGCCATATCCTCAAAGGGAATTCCCTCTTCCTCGTGGAAGCGCCGGATTTCCAAAACCGCGCATCGTATCTCTTCCCGCGCCGAATCAAAGCGGTACAGTTCCCCCGGCGCGTCTCCCGCTTCCAGGCGGACAATGTGTACCGAAGGCTCCGCGCAGAGCAGGGATTCATATTCGGTAAAGTCTTCCATGGCTTCGGGAAAGAAGATGTAGTATTGGTGTTCCCGGTCCCGCAGCGGGGGCCGCTCCCAGGAGGGTTCAAAAAGATTTTCCCGCTCCAGGAATTGCGCGTACTCCGCTTTTAAGAGCGCGAGGTCCTGGTCTTCGTCATCGGCAAGTCCGACGGCTTCCGCTTCCCGCAGCCGCTTCTCCCAGAAGCCCAGCGAGGGCAGCAGAGCCGCGATAGACGCGCTGAAGACGCGGCCTTCCGCAGCGTACTCAGGCGGGATAAGCGCGCGGAAGAAAGGCCGCCGGGCGTTCTCTCTGATGAGGCGCTCGGTAAAAAGTTTTCTGATCACCGACGACACAGGTTCTTTGTCCTGCAATTCAGAGCGCACCACTTCTTCTTTAAACCGGTCCCACGCGAGGAAGCGGCTGAGGGCGATTGACCGCTCCCCGGTAAAGCGGCAGATTTTCTGCGACCACAGTGATGCTGCGGTCTCTGATGGAAACACAAAACGGCTTTTTTGGTTTTTTATTTCCCCGCTGATTATTTTGAGCACTGTTTTCATGTTACCAGCCTAATATTCGTTTCCGGTATGCCGCGCCGGTACGTGCCAGGGTTTCCGCGGCACTTTCATCAGCCCCGGCCTGCCGCTTCAAATCAATGGTAAACTGGTTCATGGAGAAATGCCGGTAGATAAAAAGTGTTTCTCCCTGCCTGGTTCCCCCGTACTGTTCCCGCAGCGCGGCAGTAAAAGTTTCAAAGATGCCGCCCTTCTTCATTTCTGAATAGCCAATGATCCAGACGGGGACAAAGTTCAAGGCGGCGTGGAATTCAGCGATCAGGCGGGCCATGGTCCGCTGGGATTCGGCGATTTCCTGGGCGATATGCGCCCCGCCGATCCGCGCCAGATCCCCCAAGAGGGCCGTGCGGGGAGTGTGGACGGGCGTTTTGTTGAGGATGATCACATTGCTTCGGAAATCGATGCCCAAGCCGGGGTTTTGGCGAAAGAACCCCTCGGCGAGTTTCCCCGACGGGCCCACGAGGTAGCGGCGGGCGGCCTGTTCGCGCCGCCCCGGATTGTCCGCCACGAGGATCAGGCTGATGGCGTCTGCGGGCCCCACGTCGTCCAGCGCGCCGTTGTAGACCAGGGGCGTCTCCAATTCATAGACCGGCCCCTTGCGCCGGCTGAGGAGCAGCCGCTGCGCCTCAGCCAGACCGGGGAGCTTCCGCTCCAGCGCGGCGACTTCCTGCCGGTAATGCTCCCTGGCCGCTTGGAACTTTTTCCAGGCGTTTCGATTCATTGCGCCGATTCTACCATTAGTAGGCTGTAATTGATAGGCCGGGTGGGCGGGGCGTCCGGTAATGGCCGCGATCCCTCTGGCGGCAGGAATTCACAGGTATTTCCACGCGCCGCGCTTTCCAGTACACTCTTATACCATCATGTTCGATGACGCGCTCATCATGGCCGGAGGATCGGGGACCCGTCTGTGGCCCGCCAGCAGCCGGCGCTTCCCCAAGCAGTTTCTACCCGCTCCCCAGGACGAAACCGGCAGCGTGAGTTTTTTCCGCGCCGCCCTGGAACGCGCCTTGCAGGTTATTTCCCCACAAGATGGACGGGTAATCGTGATCGCCGGGCAAGCCCACGCGCCCCTGGTCTGCGCTCAGGCCGCCGGGCTGAACCGCGAAGACCAGCGCCGCGTCGTTCTTATCCCCGAACCTGCGGCCAAGAACACCGCGCCGGCCATTGCCTGCGGAGCCGTGTTCTCCGGGCCGGGCCGGACCATGCTCGTACTCCCCAGCGATCACCTCATCAGCCCGCTGGAAACATTCAAGGCTGACGCTGCTGCGGCGGCGGTCTTTGCCCGGCAAGGAGCGCTGGTTGTATTTGGCATTCCGCCCCGCGCCCCGGAAACCGGCTACGGGTATATAGAAGCGGCGGAAGCACTGGGATTCCCCCCTGGACAAGCGCCGTCTGCGCCGGGCCCGCAGGGGAAAATTTCCCTCGTGTACCGGGCCGCGTCCTTCCGGGAAAAACCTGTCCGGAGCGTTGCGGAAGCCTTTGCCGCATCGGGCCGGTTCTACTGGAATTCCGGGATGTTTGCCTTCAACACGTCGTTTATCGAGGAAGAATTCCGGCGGAACGCTCCGGATGTGTTCGCGCCCTTCGCCGCGCTCAAGCCCCCCCAAGCGGACGCCTCCGCCAGCGGGGGCGGTCTGCGGGTTCTCTCGTCCTGGGACGGCCTAGCCCAAGCCTACATGGCGGCGCCAGCCATCTCCTTTGATTACGCCATCGCGGAGAAATGCGCCGCCACGGTGATGGTTGCGGCTGGTTTTGACTGGTATGATGTGGGCAGTTGGGACGAATACGCCCGCCTGAGCCAAGCGCGGGGCGCGTCCGGCGCGGAGGTGTACGGCGCGGGCGCGGAAAATTGCTTTGTTGACGCCGACCTTCCCGTGGCCTTATGCGGGGTGGAAGACCTGATCGTGGTGATTCGCTCGGGCAAAGACGGCGGGCCCCCGGTCGCCCTGATCTCCCGGCGCGGTCAAAGCCAGCGCGTAAGGGAAATCGTGGAGCAGATAGAGGCGGCGGGCGGCGTTCATCTCTTGTAAAACGGTCTTTTTCCGCGCGGTCCCCGTGGTTCTAAAAATCCGCCAATGTCAGCGCCATTGTGTTTACCGCGCCGGAATTGTCTGCTCTGCCTACGAGGATGATGACTCCAGCAAAAACCGCATGGCCAAGGATGGGTGCCCAAACGCCTGCGCCTGATAGCACGACACGGCTAGTCCCTTCACCCTGAAGTCTGACGAGGCCGACCGGGGCAAGCGCGTATACTTCTGCCTGCGCTGGGAAAGCAACACCAACCTGAAAGGGCCCTGGGGGGAGATTTACTCGGCTATTATTCCGTAGGAAAATCCTGGACTAAAACAAACCGCGGAAGATACCATTTAACAGCAAAAGGGGTCCGCAGAGCGCGGACCCCTTTCTTACGCTTTCTTATACAGCCCCTCAACCGGGACGGCCTTTGACACGCTTGCCGCGATAACCTCCTCAATACTCACCTGCCTGTTGAGACGGCTTGAAAGGTACAAAGCATCCTGGATCAACTGGGTGTTCAGGGCGATTTCCGCCGTGGGGAGCAGCGGGCACTCACCCCGCAGCGCGGCTGCCCAGTGCGCCTGGGAATTCAGATAGAATTGCTGTTCGGGAAGCACCGTGGACGAGCGGTAGGTCAAGTCCCGCTCGTCAATGGAAGCGTTGTACACAATGTCGTTCTTGGTGTAATGGTAGGTAAAGGGATTGAGCCGGACGCCGCCGGTACTGCCCAGAATACACGAAGGTTCCAGAGTGTCCAGGTGCATGGCCCATGATTCGATCAGGTCCATGGAGAGACCTCCCTCAAAATCGATCATCCCCACGATCAGTTCTTCCACATCGTAGCGGGAAATTTCCCGGCGCCGTTTGTCCATGTCCAGTTCCTGATATGCGTGTCCGGTCACCCGCTGGGGGCGGCGGTTTCCCGTCAGGTAAAGGAGCTGGGAGATATGATAGACCCCCATGTCCAAGAGCGCCCCGCCGCCGGCCACTTGAGAACTGACAAATTCCTTTTCTCCATAGCCATCCACATAGGGCCGTCCCCGGCGGCGGAAGCCCGTAGAACGCATATGGTAGATATTCCCCAGATCGCCGCTGTCAATCAGCCGCTTTGCCGCAAAGGACGCGGGACTGTAGAGCAGGGCAAGCTGAATATGCAATTTGCGCCCATACTGCTTTGCCGCCTCGACCATGGCCAGTGCGTCCGTATACGAACCGGCCATTGGTTTTTCCCCGTACACATCCTTGCCCCGCCGCATGGCTTCAATGGCCACTGGGGCGTGCATGTTGTTGTGCAGGCATATATCCACTGCCTGAATCTCATCGTCATCCAGCAGTTCCGCAATGGTGGAATAGCGCTTGCGAATCTCGAATATATCGCAGTAGGAATCGAGTTTCTCTTTCACAATGTCGCAGGCTGCGGCGATTTCTACCCGGTCTTTGAGTTTCTGATAATCCGGCCCGTGTGTTCCCCGCGCAATAACGCCGCAGCCGATGATGCCGATTTTTATCTTTTCCATGAAAATCCTCCTGTGTCCTCATTAGTATTCCAGCGGGCAGATAACCCGTTTTACCTGGGCAAGCTGAAAAGCCACATTGTTGTACTCATTTGAGCCTTTATGGCTTTCTACGGACCAGCAGCCTGAATAGCCTGCCGCCTTGAGGGGGGGCAAAACCCGGTCCGCTTCTACGCAATGTTCAAAGTTGATATGCGTGTGCATGGCTTTTTTGATCATCTTCAGGTCATTCTCGTCAGGATTCCCGTGATCCCAGTTTCCCAGATGGAGCAGCAGCCCGAAGTTCTCCTCGTTCACCGCCTGGAAGAGCAGCTCTATATTCGAGGGGATGCGGGTTCCCCCCCAGTGATTTTCCGTGCCCAGCTTTGCCCCGAATGCCGCGGCCCGTTTGCAGTATTCCCGGTATTTGTCCGCCGTGTACGCAGTCTGTTCATCCGAAAACTGATTCTCCCGGATTCCCGCGTCAATGCGGATCGTTTTTGCTCCGATCTTTTCAGCCAAGTTCAGGCATTTCCAAGCAAGCTCCTCGTTCTTTGCCCGGACTTCGGTGTCCGCGTCCCAAACATGGGTCCCATCGCAGCACAGATTGACCACGGTAAGCCCCCGCTCGTCAAGGTGCTGTTTGAGCGTGGCGATGTAGTCATCCTCATAACTGGTGATAAGCCCGTTCCAAATATCAGCGGTATGAAGACCGTAGCGGTATTTGACCGTTTCCAGATACCCGAAGATATTGATAGCTCCCTTTCTGAGCATCCCGTGGAAAGAATAAGACATGACAGAAAAATTAGTGAATGGATTCATAGAGCCTCCTTGGGGTTTATCCTTCGCGCCTTTTGGTTCTCCAGGCCGCAAAAAGTTTCAACTCCCGCTCACGGGGAGTTATAGCAGCGCTCATACTTTCTGCTTTTTTTACAACCCCTTGCCGGGGACGGGAGTTGAACCCGTACCTCCTTGCGGAGAGGAGATTTTAAGTCTCCGGTGTCTACCATTCCACCACCCCGGCATCATCTTGTATAGTAGCCCGGCTATC